>DATEXS010000190.1:0-5270 GCA_035256725.1 Anaerolineae bacterium | reverse complement strand
CCCGGTCAACGTCTATCTCCTGGAAGGCCAGCCGCTGACCCTGGTGGATGTTGGCCCCAGGACTCGGGAGGCCATGAAGGCGCTCGAAGCGGAACTGCTTGGGTCGGGATATTCTCTGTCGGACATCGAGCAGGTGGTCATAACCCACGCTCACCATGACCACTTCGGCCAGGCTCGGGATGTCGTCGAGGTCTCCGGGGCCCCGCTCCTCTCCTTCCGTGAAAACAGGTTCCCTCTGGAGCAGTTCAACACCTGGTGGGAGCACAGGATCGCCTACGTGGCGGACCTGGTGCTGAAGGAGGGGGCGCCCGCAGAATCCTTGCGTGAGATAGAGATCATCCGCAGCTTCGCCCAGTATGTCGTTTCGGTGCGGGAGGTCACGCCTCTCGACGACAACGCTGAACTCCAGATGGGCAGCAGAACCTGGCGCGCCCTGCACACGCCCGGCCACGCCCTCGGTCACCTGTGCTTCTACCATCAAGACAGCGGGCTGCTCCTCTCGGGCGACCATCTGTTGAGGGATATCACCGCCAATCCGGTACTGGAGACACCCAGGCCAGGCCAGACGGAGCGCCCCCGGAGCCTGCCCGCCTACCTCCAATCCCTGCGGCGCATCCGCGAACTGGAGGTGAGGAAGGTCCTTCCGGGGCACGGCGAGCCCGTCTATGACCACCGCGCCCTGGTGGATGAGATCCTTGTCCACCACGAGGTGCGGGGAGGGCTGATCCTCCAAATCCTGAGAACGAGCGACCGTACAGTGTACGATCTGGGGGTGGCTCTGTTCGGAGGGGAATTGCCCGGCGTGGAGTTGTTCCTGGTCATGTCCGAGATCATCGGCCACCTGGACGTCCTGGAACTGGAGGGCCAGGTCAGACGGGTCGAGCAGGATGGCCGCGCCGTTTGGACGGCCATCCAGTGACGGGAATTCACAGCGCCGAGAACCTACGAGAAAGGACCCCAGATGAGCATCACCATCGTCGGCCTCGGTCCAGGAGAGGGGGTACTGCTGACCCTGGAGGCCAGGGCGGTCCTGGAGGCTGCGCAAGAGATCTACCTCCGCACCCTGCGCCACCCCACCGTCTCTTTCCTGCCGACGCATCTGACCCTGCACTCCTATGACCACGTCTACGAGGTAGAGCAGGACTTCGGCGCCGTCTACGATACCATTGCCAGCCAGGTGGTGGAACTGGGGAACCGACCTCAGGGCGTGGTCTATGCCGTCCCCGGCCACCCGCTCGTCGGAGAAGAGACGGTACGCCGCATCCTCGCCCTGGCCAAGGATCGAGGGTTGGAGGTCAAGCTGGTCCCCGGACTGAGCTTCATCGAAACCGCTCTGCTGCCTCTGGGGCTCGACCCACTGGGGGGGCTACAGATCGTAGACGCCACTCTCCTCGCCAACCGCCTTCATCCTAACCTGGACCCCGATCTCCCTGCCCTGATCGGCCAGCTCTATAGCCGCAGGGTGGCAGCGGAGGTCAAGCTGACTTTGATGAACCTCTACCCTGCCGACCACGGGGTGACGCTCCTCCGGAACCTGGGAACCGCCCAGGCCAGCAGTGAGGACCTGCCCCTCCACGAACTGGACCACGTTCAGGACATAGACCACCTCACCACGCTCTACGCCCCACCTCTTGCCAGGCCCAGTTCGGTGGCCACCTTCCACGACATCGTGGCCCGCCTGCGGGCACCGGGCGGCTGCCCCTGGGATCGCGAGCAGACCCACCAGAGCCTGAGACCGCATTTGCTGGAGGAGACGTACGAGGTTCTGCAAGCCATAGACGAGGAGGACGACGAGGCGTTGCGGGAGGAACTCGGTGACCTCTTGCTCCAGATCATCCTCCATACGCAAATCGCCGTGGAGGAAGGGGCCTTCACCCTGGCCGACGTACTGGAGACGATCATCGAGAAGATCGTCCGGCGGCATCCCCACGTCTTCGCTGGCGTACAGGTGGCCGACGCCGACGAGGTCCTTCGCAACTGGCAGGCCATCAAGCGCGAAGAGAAAGAGGAGAAAGAGGACCAGCCCCTGTGGGGCATGCCCCCGAGCTTGCCGGCGCTGACTCTGGCCCGGAGAGCCCAGGAGAGAGCCCAGCGAGAGGAACTGCTTCTCGCCACCAGAGGGGATCTCCTCTCCGAGGCGCAAAGCAGGCTAAACCGGCTAGGCGACCTCAACGACCAGGAGGAAGCAGCACGAGAGCTGGGTCAGCTACTCTTCACTCTGACCGATCTGGGGCGCCAGCTAGGGGCGGATGCGGAGAGCGCCCTGCGCACGGCCACCGTGCGCTTCGGCGAAGGCATCGCCGCCGCCCGGTCGAAGCGTGGAGGGTCGTGACCTTGTAGCTGACTACCCGACGATGGTCCGGTCAGGGATGCCCCCGTCCGCAAAGTGCTCGTCCACCCAGCCCGACTTGACGCCTTCCCGGCGATCGAAGTGCTCCACGTACGGCTTTATGTCAAGCAGCGGCGTGCCGTCCAGCACGTCCACCTCCGTGAAGTAGATGCGGTTCCCCTCGATCCGCTGGAGCCTGACGATGGACAGCCCCAGGTGGTTGGGCCGGTGTGGGCTTCTGGTGGCGAAGATGCCGTGGGTCTCGTCCTCCAGGTACGGCCTACCCTCAAGCTCCACCTTATCGGAACGATGAAAGTAGTAGATGAGAAACAGATGGCTGAATCCCTCCAGGTCCTGGAGGCCAGGGACGCATTCCTCGTTAAGCTCGATCCAGCCCTCCACATTGTCCCTGAACCGCCCCTGGATAGGCATATCCTGAGGCTCTGTGTAAGGGGTGCGGATGATGCCGATCGGCTTGAGTTCGATGCTGTCCATGGAACTGACACCTCTGTGTTTACCCCGCGCCTGGTACAGGGGCACGGGGCCAAGCCCACCAAGCGGCTAGCCGCTAGAGCCACGCTCAGCCGCTGGGGTGGGAAGTCTTTCTCGGCAACTCACACCTCAACCGCAGTCACGAGCACCCAGCCCGGGCGCTGCCTGCCGCTATTCCTACTGTCCGGGGAGTACCTTCTGCAGAGCCTTCGTCATCTTCTGGAGGTCGCCCGTATGGGCATTGAGCTTGGCCACGTCCGCGTTCCTCAGCCCCTCATCCACGTCTGTGATCACCATGTCCGCCGTCGTACAGACATCGATGATGGTGTTGGCCAGCTTCTGAAGGTTCTCGATCGTCTTCATCGTTTGCGCAGGCACCAGCGGGATGTTGCGCAGGATGGGCACAGCGGTGTCCAGAAGCCTATCCACCATTCCCACATACCTGGAGGCCGTCGCCTGCAACGTTCCCGCTGCGCTGGCCAGCGCCAGGCCTATATCCTGCATGGAGTCCATCGTGGCCTTGTTCTCCTCGATGATCCGACTGATGTCCTCCAGAGAACCGACCAGCTTGTCCGAGAACCGGATGTAGTCCTGTTCCCCCTTCTTGCCGGCCCCCTTCTTGGCGGCCTTCTTGTCGGTCAGCTTGGTGTGCCCTGTCTGCTTGCGCGCAGTCCCCGAAACTTCATCCTTGGGCATTCCAACGACTCCTTTCGTCCTTCAACTCAGGCAAACAACCGTGTCCAGTCCATGTTCAGCCTCGCGGCCCACGAACCTCCGCTGGCATCGTCTGTACGCTATTCGGAAGCCATACCCCAGTGCCCAAGCGCGCGTCGGGGCTGACTTCTCCAAAGTGCCAAGACCACACAGGACAACACGCTCAGCGTTCCATGGCCACGTCCAGCAGGATCGGCTCCGTTCGGTCGAGCGCATCGCGAATGCGCTCGCTCAGTTCCTCGGGTTCGGTCACCCGAAAAGCTTCTACGCCAAGAGAACGCGCCAGGCCAACGAAGTCAATTTCCGGCTCGACGAGGTCCATCCCAAGATACTTCCCCTGCACCACATGAGGCAACTGCATCTCGGCCCCGATGACCTTGAGGATCTTGTACTGAGCGTTGTTGGCGACAAGGAAAACTACGGGGATATGATGGTGCGCAGCTGTCCAGAGCCCTTGGAAACCGTAGAGGGCCGCACCGTCGCCCAACAGTGCCACCACCGGTCGATGGGGCCAGGCCAGCTTCACGCCCACGGCGCATCCCACCCCCCAACCCAAGGCCCAGCCTCGGTGACCGATGTGACCGGTAGGGTCTCTCAGCACACCGAGCGTCTCCAGCAACTGGCCCTCTGTACTGGGGGCCTCGTCCACCAGCGCGGTGTTCGGTGGCAGCACGCGGGACAGTGCTCCCATGAGGGTCGCAGGCGTCATGGGCCGCTGGGCCCATTGTGTCTTGATGTCGGCCAGCAAGGCCTCCCGCTCGGCTGCCCGTCGAGCGGAGTGCTCCTCCCTCCGCTGCGCGGCCGCCCTGACCTGATCTTCGGACTGTAGCTCCGACACCCTTTGGGCGAGCTCCGCCAGGCCTGCTTTCGGGTCGCCCAGCAGCCCAATTCCCACAGGGTAGTTCTTCCCTATCTCCCAGGCGCGGTCGTCCAGGTGGATCAGACGGATGTGTTCCGGGAACGGGCGGGAAGGCTCCCGGTAGATGAAAAAACGCAACAGATTCATACCAACCACGAAGATGACGTCGAAACCCTCCAGGCGCTGACGAATGTCCGGTGCCCGGAGCGGCAAGCTCCCCGCGTACAGGCCGTGATCGGCGGGCATGGGCAGTCGTGCATGCGAGCTCTGCTGTTCGGAAAACACCGGCGCGCCGACCCGCTCAGCCAGCGAGACCAGCTCGGCCACACCGTGCGCCTCCGTGACCCGGCTGCCCGCCAGTATGGCAGGGTTTCTGGCCTGAGCCAGGAGTTCAGCGGCCTGGCCCAGGGCCTCCACAGGAGGGCGAACTCGCCGGTCGGGAATGTGAGGCGCGGAGAGGTCCAGGTTTTCAGCACTCTCCAACTGCACATCCACCGGCACTGACAGAAAGACCGGCCCGGTGGGCGGGGTCAGTGCGGCCTGAACCGCACGGCGTACAACCGTCGGCACATCCTCGACCCGCGAGACTTCGACCGACCACTTGGTCCAGGGGCGGGCCACGCTGACCATGTCACCCGCCAGGGCTGGCTCGCCGACCAGCAGCCGCCGATCCTGCTGGCCAACCAGGAGCAACAGCGGCGTTCCAGCGCAGTGAGCGTTGAAGAGCATGCCCATGGCATTACCCAGCCCAGGCGAGACGTGCACGCACACCACGCCCAGGCCCCCAGAAGCCTGGGCATAGCCATCGGCCATGGCCGTCACCGGCAGCTCATGCAGGCCCAGGACGTACTCGAATCGCCCATCCCCCACCAGCAC
>DATEXS010000189.1:0-4928 GCA_035256725.1 Anaerolineae bacterium | reverse complement strand
CACTGTTGACAGAGCAGCTGCTTGCTTCTCCGCTTTGGCCGTGTCAAGGCCGATCTCTTCCGATCCCGTGCTCAACTCTTTCATGTCCCGGTGGCACCCTCTCCTCTCGCGGGGCTGTGGTGATTCTAGCCCATCAAGAGGGCGACTGCATTGAAGATGACCACCCCAAAGCCAACTTGTGCATAGAAGGCCACGCGGCTTCCACATCATCCTGGTCGAGGAGAGGGACGAGAACAGGGAACTGGATCCCGAGACGCTGGAGCAGAGGAAAAGCGAAGCCTTCGACGAGAGGCTCGTAGACCTCAGGGCTGGGGCTGCCGTAGAGAAGTACTGGTCAGCGGACAAGGTCCCACCAGAATAGGGCTCCGATTGCACGCGACCACGCACTGCAGATGAAAGGTCCGTCCCTGAGGGTGGACGCACCTTTTACGTTTCCACTACGCCGCGCAGGCCGGCCATGGCTGCCGGCGCCTGCTGCCTGAAGGCCCCGAAGCCCTACCTCCGCCAGAACGCCTACCGCTACTGCGTCAGGGCGGGTTCCATGTGGACCACGACTCGCTCGAGCTCTGGGATCTGCTGCCGCAGATGCTCCTCTATCCGCTGGCTGAGCTCGTGGGCCTCTTCCACTGATAGCCCCGGCGCAAGCAGGCAATGGAGCGAGGCCGCCAGGCCGCGGTTCTCCTCCCAAATGGTTACGTGGTGGCACATGCCCTGGCCAATGAGCTCATCCACACTGGACACGACAGTCGCTTCCAACCTGGTGCGGTTTTCCCGGTCCATGAGCGTGCCGTGCCTCTCTGCGTCGCCAGCGGGTTCCAGATGGACGATCACCTCAGCGACCTCCCGCACGGCCTCCTTCACCTCGGATTCCAAGCGGCTGGCCAGGTCGTGCGCCGCATCCAGAGACGAGCGACCGTCCACCTCCAGATGCAGCTCCACATAGTAGCGGCCGCCGACCTCGCGCACCCACGTATTGTGAGCCTGTGCGCCCATTCCCCGCGCCGCGCGTGCCACCAACGCCACGATGTCTGCGCCCGCCTCCGTTGGCTCGTAGTGAACCAGGACATCGGCCCGAGGGATCAGCTCGCGCACCACCAGTTCGACCCTGGCTGTGATCTCGTGGGCCCTGTCGAAGGTAGCGTCGCCATCGATGGCCAGGACGAGATCCACGAAGTTCTCCGCCCCGGAGCGGCGCACGCGCACCTGAGCGCATTCCCGCACCCCATCAAGGTCCTCTACCCGTTCCTCGATCTTCTGGGCCAGGCCTCGCGGCGCAGTGTCCAGAAGCACGTCGGTGGCCCGCTTCCCCAGCCGTAAGCTCACATAGATCACGATCAAGGCCACGACCAGCGCCGCCACAGCATCCGCGTGTACCAACCACCGAGGCCCACTCAGCCATTCGTTCAGCTTGACGACGGCCAAGCCGGCGATGACCACGGCGGAACTCCAGACGTCGGTGCTGAAGTGCAAGGCATCGGCCTCCAGCGCCTGACTGCTGTGCTCTTCAGCAACACGTTTCAACACCCTGGAACGGTTGACATCGACGATGATGGACATCGCCATCACAGCAAAGGCCCAAACGGTGACATCGATCTCCACCTGCTTGAAGAACAGGCGGTTTATGGCCTCGTAGATGATCCAGGCGCAGGTCACCAGCAGAAGCAGGGCCTCCGCCAGTGCAGAGAGGTTTTCCACCTTGCCGTGACCATACATATGGCTGGCGTCGGCTGGCTTGTCGGAGACCCGCACGGCGCCATAGGTAATAACAGCGGCGACGAGATCCAGTCCAGAATGGGCGGCCTCAGCCAGGATACCCAGGCTTCCTGTCAGGACGCCGATGATCAGCTTGGTGCCTGTGAGGAGCACCGCCGCCAACACCGACAGCAAGGCGACCCGCTTCTTCTCACCACCAGCCTGTCGTTCCATCACCTACATCCCCGGCACACTATTGTACCCTAGCCGCCAGCGGGGCGAAAAGGTCTGCCTAGCGCATCACGGCCAGCACAGCCATGAGCATTAGCGCCGCACACACCGCCCCGCCCAGGAAGACGCCGCCAAAACCCGAGGCCACAAACAGCGCCCCCATAACCAGCGGCCCCAGCGTCTGCCCCAAGCGCAGGACCATCCCGTTGACTGACATCAGGGCCCCTCGCTGCTCCATGGGACACTCACCGGCCAGCAGCGTCATGAGGCTGGGCATATTCATCCCCTGCGCGACCCCGAGAATCGAGACCGGGATGGTCAGCAGCCAGAGGTTAGGCATCAAAGGAATAGCCACCAAGGCGACCCCGTAAAGGACACACGACGCGCCGATGAGACTGCGCTCCGAGAAAGCGGCCGCCAGGCGCGCCGCCTGAGACGCCGTAAGAGCGGTCGCCACCGAGGAAACGGACATCATCATCCCCACCGCAAACGGGGCTACCGCGAAAGCACTTGCCAGCCAGAGGGGGAAGAAGGTCATGTAGGGACCATAGATGATGATGAAGGTCAGGACACCCACCACGAAGAGGGCCAACACACGCCGGCTGGCCATGGCCTTCCACACCTGGCCCAGGTACACCCGGAAGTCGGGGGGCCTGGCTGGCTCCGGATTCTCCAGCGAGAACAACACCGCCAGGGCCACAGGAATCGCTGCCAGGTGCAGAAGGAAGGGGTAGGACCAGCCCAGAGTGGCCAGGGCCCCTCCAATCGCCGGATAGCTGGCCGTGCCCACACTGAGCACACTGGAGTTGCATCCCATCGCCTCATTGCGTTCTCGCCCCGCATACAGATCGCCAATGATGGTCACATTCATCGCCCCAAGCCCGGCAGCACCAATGCCCTGCAGGAAACGCAGGCCTACCAGGACGCCGAAGTCAGGAGCGAAGGCACAGGCGGTACCAGCCACGGCGAAGACCAACAGGGCGGGAACCAGTATTCTTTTCCGTCCAAACTGATCGGCCAGCAACCCGAGAACGGCGGTTAGCAGCACGCCAGGGAGCGTGAAAGCCGTAATTAGCCAGCCAACTTCCTGAGGCGTTATGCCGAACTCCTCGACAATCGTGGGAAAGGCCGGGGTGATGCTGGTCACCCCCAGGACCGCCATCAGGGTTACGCCAAAAACGATCTGAAGGTTAGGGTCGCGATAGACCGGACGTGGTCTGCTCCCTCCCGATGTATCGCCCTTGCCGCTCATCCGCTACGTGCATCTCCGCTCTTCATGTCTCCGCACCCCCTGACCTAAGCCCAGCAAAGCCCCGCCTCACGGCTGGCGCCAACGTATCTCTTCTTCAGCCCCTTGCCCCGTTGAGCCCGGCCAGGAAGTCCTCCGTCACGGGATAGAACACATCCGGCATGACACGGCCCGACAAGGAGGATCTGCTTTGACTGGGGATACAACTAGGCAAGCCCATCGCCAGAGCTGTCTTATTCCAACCCGTAGACCAGTCGGGGGGCTAGGTACTGAGGAAATCTGTCGACCAAAGCCAGGCGCAGGGAATAGCAGAGATGACACTCGTCAACGTACTCCTCCTCGTGCTCGAGATCATTCTCCCTGGCCAGTTGAGCCGGGCCCCCCTCCAGCAGCGGCCCACAGAGGGGATGCCTCTCCGGACGGTATTCCGCCACCAGCTCCGCCAGAGGGGTCTCCCAGATGTTACCCATGATCAAACCCTGACAAAGGTGGACATGGCCGTAGGGATCCAGGTGGACCCTGCTCGGGTCTCGCAGGTCCTCGTAGGGGCATTCGGTCAGTTCCTCCCAAGGTCTGGTGGGCAGTCCCTTCGCCAGTTTCTCCGCCGCCCTCCCTCTAAACATGGCCCCTCCGCCGATGACCGGCCGCCCCCTCTCTTGCCCTCTTTCGACACCAAGCTCCACGGTGGGTTCCTCTATGCAGATGGCGTCAGCGGGAATGCCCAGCCGTTCCGCAGCCCTCAGCGCGCGCTTCGCCGGGTTGTCCTCTTCGGCGCCGTGGTGGAAGGCGTCGTCGCTGACGCTGAGGTCGGCGAGTCCCAGCGCCGCCAGCGGCTTGAGCCACAGCTCTGCATCCCGCTCAGTGGTGGCCCAGTAGGAGTTGGTCACAATCCCGGCCTGGAAACCCCGCTCCCGCGCCAGCCTGATCCCGTCAACCATCAGAGGGTAGTACAAGAACGGCTCACCACCCTCAAAGTAGACCATCTCTACCGTCCCCAGTTGTTGCACCTGGTCGAGCGCGGCCTCGATCTGTTCCAGGGTGAACGTACCCTCAGCGTGGGGACCGCAGTAGAGGAAACAGTGGTCGCACTCGAAGTTGCAGGCGTAGGTGAGCAAGAAATGGATACCTGTCAACATCTCGGTTCTCCGTCCAGCGCCCTCGCCAGGCCGACGCTGACATAAGCACACAACCTCTGAGTATACCACAGCTACGCCCCGACAGCAGGGACGGCCTGCAGGGGAGTGTGGAAAAGAGGCCCACTAGGCATGCCAACGAGCTGGTTCCCACAGCCTTCGCCGCTGGACCCACGACCCTCCCGGAGGTTCGGAACCTCGGGGAGGGTTTGAGGCTCAGGGTGCGTCCAGCGGCACCTGGGAGGCCATTTTTCCAGACCGCCCACAGAACGAGACGCCGGCCCGTGGCGAAGGCCCCGCAGGTACCCATGGACCAGCGCCTGGTTCTGTCGGCAGGGCGGGGAGAAGCACTGCGCAAGCCGGAGAACAGAGCCTCTGATGACCAAAAGGGCCGTCGCTGTGGCGACGGCCCCTTCTATGCCTCTGCCGGGCAGCACTGCCCCTCCAGCGGCAGAGCCCCCAGATCGGGAGTCGGATGAAGATCTGCGCTACATGTTCAGAGAAGAGAGTCTGGCTGAGACCTCTTCCAGTTTCCCGTCAACCTCCTCGAAATCCCCTCGTTGCCCCGGCGGGAGCAACCGGGCCACCTGACAGAGGGCCAGCCTCGACAAATCCATCAACAG
>DATEXS010000188.1:0-3465 GCA_035256725.1 Anaerolineae bacterium | reverse complement strand
CCGGAGCGCAGGAAGGCTGGATGAGCAGCGTGATTGCTGATCAGGTGTCGCACAGCAGCCACAATATCCGCCTGGCTGTGGTAGAACGGGGAGCGGGTCTCGAAGTCCACGGTGCAGTGGAAGCCCCGCTCGGCAGCAACGTCTAGCAGAACACGGAAGTTGGTCTCCGTCTGATTGTTGTTGGCTTGGGGGCCATACCAGGCCGCGGCCAAAGCGTCAATACCAGCGCCTCGCGCCTGCTCCACATGTCTGACTATCGTGTTGCGATCTCCGGAGGCGTAGGGCACGGCGGGGATGTCGGGTACCTTGCCCGGAGCCCACTGGTCCAGGCCATACCAGGTGTAGTAGAAGGCCACCACCAGCCCTCCACCAGGGCTCGCCGCCCCAGGCGGCGCTACGCTGGGCAATTGCGTAGCTGTCGGGGAGGGCGACACCGTGGCGGACGTGGCCGTTGCCGTCGGTGTCGGCGGCTGTGTCTCCCCGCTGGGCGTATAGGTCGGCACCTGCGTGGGCTCGGGGTTGCTCGTGCTGCGCTGTCCCGGGATCAGCAGCTCCTGGCCTATGGAGAGCAAATCGCCGCTGAGACTGTTCAACTCCATGATGGCGGACACTGTGGTATTGTGTCTGCGCGCGATCCCGCTTAGAGTGTCGCCCTGTCCCACCGTATAGACCAGGAAAGCTGGTGTCGGAGTGTATGAGATAGGCGTGTAGGTAGGTGTTCGGCTGGGCGTAGGGCTAGGTCGGCTGGGAGTCGCGGTTAGGGTGGTTGTCGGCGTCGCAGTCGGCGTCGCATCGGCCTGGAGAGCAACTGAGCTGACCTCAGCAGTCGCCGGGGACACTGGGGGCGATTCTGTCGCAGCCAGGCCCGACAGGAGGTACAGATAGAAACACGCGACCACAAGCGCGGCGAGACCAGCCATGCTCACAGGAGCCGGCTTGCGCATCCACGCCCTCAGGAGTCGCGCCAATCGGGTCCCGCTCACTCTGCTTTCCACAGGCGACAGAAGGCGCACAGCCCAGGGGCGCTGGTCGGCTGCCCGCATCTCTCACACTCGCCCAGCTCCGATTCCTCTTTGTCTGCCCTGAACAGCCCCTCTTGCTCCCGCGCCTGCAAGAAGCTGAGGTAGAACTGCTGCTTGGCACCACGGGAGCGTGCCTCCAACTGGTTGAGCAACTCCTTGTAGAAGATCGTGGTGGCGCCTTGCGAGTAGGGGCACTCGTCGTAGATGTAGGGGATCTCCCGCAACACGGCGTACGCCGCTGTGTCCCGCTCATAGAAGCGAAAGAAGGGCTTGACCTTGCGCGCCAGGTGAGGATGGTTGCTGGGCAGCACAGGAGCCTGGCGGGCCAGGTACCCCGTCTGCCAGTGCAGGGTGTTCTGAAAGAGCACCGCCGCCTCGTCGTCCAGATTGTGACCCGTGGCCACGGCCGCGAAGCCACCCTCGTAGGCGACGCGGTTCATAATGTGCCGCTTCATCAAGCCGCAGAGCGAGCACACCTTGCGACCCCGCCTCTCCAGAGCAATATCTGGGACCGAGCGCCCGTAGGTGGCTTCAACATCAAAGACCCTAAATGGAACCGCCCCCTTTTCCGCAGCGAAGCGCTCCACCATCTCCCTGGACTGCTCCGAGTAGTCATGTTCTTGGATACCCAGGTCTATGTGCAGGCCCTCCACGTCATGCCCAAGACGGAGAAGCACGTCCCATAGAGCCAGGCTATCCTTGCCTCCGGAGACGGCCAGCAGCACCCGATCTCCAGGCGCGAACATGCGGTATTCCTCGATCACACGTTCGGTGTGCAAAACGAACCACTCCATGAAGTGGTCGGGGCACAGTCCCAGCCTGTGCTGGCGCATGTTAACGGCCGCAGGCCCGCCGCAGCTCCTACACTTCACTGCTCACATCACTTCCCGTGGGGTACGCAGGCTTCCTGGCCGCCTGAGATAACCGCTATCAGCCTGACCTGGTCCTCGTCCTCCAGCAGCGTGTCATCGGTCACCAGGCGCCCGTTGCGGATGACCAGAACGCCCTCCGGGTCCAGGCCGATCTTGCTGATAGCGGCGCGGGCCGTAAGCCCGCCCTTCAGTTCCCATTCCTTGTCGCGATATGCGATCTTCATAGTTATCTTACAGCGGGCACAGATTCTTGAGACAGCGCGCCGGCAGCGCCTGGTACTGCTTCAGGCCCCACTCCCAGGCCACCTTCTGATCCGCCGACACGTCGCCCACTATCTTGCCTGGGACTCCAAGCACCATCTTCCCGGCGGGAATCTGCATGTCGGCCAGGACTACGCATCCGGAGCCGATGAGAACCTCGTCACCCACAACCACGCCGTCGTGCAGAACCGCGTGCATCCCCACCATCACATGTCTCCCCAAATGTGCGCCGTGGATGATAGCCCCGTGACCTATGTGACAATCCGGACCCAGGATGGTCACCTCCTCCGGCCTGACGTGGAGCACACAGTTCTCCTGAATGTTGGACCCAGGACCAACAACGATATCGCCCCAGTCGCCTCGCAGCACCGCTCCCGCCGCCACGTAGCAGCCTGCACCGATCGTCACTCCTCCGATCAGCGTCGCCTCGGGGTGCACAAAGGCACCGTCTGCTACGGTGGGTCGCTTACCCTCGAACTCCCAGAAGCCCATGCCTTTCCTCCGCCACACAGCACCAAAACAATGGGTGGGCCCGTCATCGCGAAGCCCACCCGTCGTCCACTACAAAGCACCCATCCCGGAATGGGCTCCAACTTTGGCGCTACAACGTGCTTGCGACCGCTTCCGCCATCTCCAGCGTAGTGGATGTGCCACCCATGTCGTAGGTGCGCACCCTGCCCTCTTCGATTACGGCAGCTACGGCTTTCTCCAGCCGTTCGCCCAGCTCCAACTCGCCCAGCCAGTCCAGCATCAACTTCACGGTAAGCAGCATGGCTATAGGATTGACTTTGTACTGGCCGGCATATTTGGGAGCTGAGCCGTGGGTTGGCTCGAACAGGGCGTAATTGTCGCCGATGTTGGCACTGGAGGCAAACCCCAGGCCACCCACCAACTGAGCACAAAGGTCGGAGATGATATCGCCGAACATATTGGAGGACACCAGCACCGAGTAGTCCTGGGGGTTCTTGACCAGCCACATAGCCATGGCGTCCACGTTGGTCTCCCAAAGCTGTACCTCTGGGTACTCCCTGGCAATGTCTCTGGCCTCGCGGATCATCATCCCGCTGGTCTCCCTGATCACGTTCGGTTTCTCCACTACAGTCACCGTAGGGCGGGAGAATCTTCTGGCATACTCAAAGGCTTGCCGGACGATGCGACGGCACCCATTCTTGGTGAGGATCCGAAGGGAGATGGCGATCTCGTCGGCCGGCACCCCCGCGAAGCGGGCCATCTTGGGGTGGTTCTTGAGCAACGTCTGCCTGACCTGGTCAGGCAAGGGATAAAACTCCACCCCGCTGTACAGGCCCTCC
>DATEXS010000187.1:0-3597 GCA_035256725.1 Anaerolineae bacterium | reverse complement strand
TGGCGATGTGGCCATCACAGCGCTCCTCGGCTCGATATTCGCCTTTGGTTTCATCGTGGAGGGCGCTCGGCTGATCGTCACTGAGATACCGCCGGAACAGGCCATCTACTCCTTCGGTGGCTATGTCGTTTCTCTGGCGCTTCGCCTGGTCCCGGTCAGTTGGGCATCCGTATACCCCTACCTGTGGTGGGTGCATGCCGCGCTCGTCGCTGCCTTCGTCGCCTACCTGCCCTTCAGCAAGCTCCTCCACATGCTAACAGGGCCGATGCTGCTGACCATAAGGGGCCTGTCCAGGGAGAAGGAATAGCCATTCATGGGTTTGGACAAGCTCAGCGTGAGACAACTGATCGAACTGGACGCCTGCACACGTTGCGGTCTGTGCATAGAATGGTGTTCCAACTGTCCTGAGATAGATGATCCCGTCGCCTGGCCCAGGGAGAAAATCCAGGGCCTCAAGTCGCTGGTAAGGAACCAATTCGGCCTTCGCGCCAGGCTCCGAGGGCCCGTTGAGCCTGCTCAAGAGACTCTCCAGCATCTCTCCAAGGGCTACTACGAGTGCACGTTGTGCGCGCGATGCGGCGAGGTCTGTCCGGTAGGTATAGACACCCGTTCGCTCTGGTTGGCGGCCCGAGAGGAGATGGTGCAAAGAGGCCGCTATCCCCAGCAGTTCGATACACTGCGCGAGATGGTGACCACCAGGTACAACATATCGGGCGATGACAATCAGCAGCGGCTAATCTGGGCCGAGAATCTCGAGGAGACTCCTGCTGGAGTGCGGGGCAAGAAGACAGCGGAGACGGTCTACTTCGTGGGTTGCACTCCCTCCTTCTACCCTCAGACTTACGGCATTCCTCAGGCCGCTGTGACTGTGATGGACAAGGCTGGCCTCGACTTTGCCTTGTTGGGCAGCGAGGAGTGGTGCTGTGGGTACCCTTTGATCATCGCCGGCATGGGAGACGCGGTGACAGAGCTGGTGAAGCACAATGTGGAGGCGGTAAGGGCCATGGGAGCCCGGAGACTGGTGGCCGGTTGTCCCTCCTGCTACCACACCTGGCTCCACCAGTATCCCCAGATTATTGGCCAGCCCCTGGGCTTCGAGGTATTGCACATGACCCAGCTCCTGGAGGAGCTCCTTGCTCAGGACCGTCTCCGACTGGGCGAATTCTCACGGAGTGTCACCTACCATGACCCTTGCGACCTGGGCAGGAACAGCGGTATCTACGAGGCCCCGCGGAACGTGATTCGGAGCGTCCCTGGGCTTACCTTGGTGGAGATGGAGGAGAACAGGCAATACGCTCTCTGCTGCGGCGGGGGCGGCGATGTGGCCATGTGCAACCAAGAACTGGTAGAGGCAGTGGCCAGGCGACGCCTGCAGCAAGCATTGGACACGGAAGCCCAGGTCTTGGTCTCGGCCTGCCAGCAGTGCAAAAGAACGCTGACGACGGCAGCACGCCAGGAGAAGGCCCGAATGCAGGTCTTGGACGTCGTGGAACTGGTGGCCAAGGTGATGGAGGGGTGATCCCCGCACAGGGCGACAGAGTGGGGCGGCCGTGTCCTGACCAGGAAGGAGATGGGCGGGTTCGCCGGGCTGGCGAGTTGACATCTCCTTCTTTGTTTGGGAGCCTGTGGGCCTACGTAGAAGTGACCAAGCCCGCCTCCGTATTGCTGCTGGTCTTCACTGGCCTGGCGGCGATGATCGTGGCGGCTGGGGGATTGGACCTGCCTCCAGGTCTCCTGGTCAGAATCTTGCCAGCCTTGGCCCTGGGATGTGCCGGCGCCAACACGCTCACCTGCTACATAGATCGCGACATGGACCTGGTCATGTTTAGGACCAGGCGCCGACCCATACCGTCACGGAGGATCGATCCGCCAGAGCGAGCACTGTACTGGGGCCTCCTCCTGACAGCCATTTCCCTGGTCCTGGCCTGGACCATAAACCCCTTGGTTTTCGTCTTGGGCCTTCTCGGCTTCGCCGACAACGTCCTGGTCTACAGCCTGTTGCTAAAGCGGAGAAGCGCCTGGAACATCATTCTAGGAGGGTTCAGCGGAGGAATCCCGGTCCTTTCTGGGTGGGCTGCCGTCCGGGGGGAAATCGACCTCACCGCGCTCCTCATAGCCGCAGTAGTGGTGCTCTGGATACCCAACCATATCTGGAACCTGGCCATTTACCACGCAGATGACTACAGGAGGGTGCACGTGCCCATGCTGCCGGCGGTTGTCTCCTTGGAGAAGACTACACGTTGCACCATGGCCACCGTCCTGCTGATGTACCTCCTCTCACTGGCCCTCTACTTCGTCGGCGGGTTTGGACTGATCTATCTGGCAGTAGCATTCATCTTCGGGTTGTTCGTAACCGTGAGCAACTTCGTGCTGGCGCTGCACCCCTCGCGTGAGAAGTCCTGGGTGATGTTCAAGCTCTCCAGTCCCTATCTCTTCGTGCTGTTTCTGGCCATGGCCATAGACGTGCTATTGGTCTGAGTCATTCTATTGATGTGGGCCGCCAATTGTGGTATAATAAGATGGGGTTAGTCATATTTGAGGGAGGGATCGATGTTTCTTTATGACCTGGGGAGCGTCCCCTGGGCCGAGTCACAAATAATCTATCACGCCTTGCCTCGCCTGGGTCGCGAGGCCCTGGTCCTCCTCTCGCCTGCGGACCCTTACGTCTGCATTGGATATCATCAAGACCTGGCCAAGGAGGTCGATGTCGAGTTCTGTCGGGCCCACGGGATCCCTATCTTCCGTCGGGAGGTAGGAGGAGGAGGCGTCTATCTTGACAATGACCAGTTGTTCTACCAACTGATCATCCATAAGGACAATGCTCTGGCCCCCGGTGATAAGTCATCTTTCTACCGCAAATTCCTCCAGCCTCCCATTGACACCTATCGAGAGATCGGCATTGCAGCGGAATACAAGCCTGTGAACGACATCATAGCCCGCAATCGCAAGATCTCTGGGAATGGCGCTGGGGAGATCGGCGACTATCTGATCCTGGTGGGCAATCTGATCCTCGACTTCAACTACGAGATGATGAGCCGGGTGCTGAGGGTTCCCGACGAGAAGTTCCGCGACAAAGTGTACAAGAGCATGCGGGAAAACCTCAGCACCATCAAACGGGAGCTGGGTAGCATACCGCCTAGAGAGTCTCTCACTTCAAGCCTGGCCCGTAACTTCGAGAAAGTGCTTGGTCCTCTCCCTAGAGCAGGCCTGGACGATGAGCTGAGGGAAGAACTGTCCCGGCTGGAGGCCGAATTCTCTAGCGAAGAGTGGCTCTTCAGGATCGGCAGACAGATGGCGGGGCGCACGGTCAAGATTGCGTCGGGCGTGGAAGTCCGACATCTGGTCCACAAAGCCCCTGGTGGGCTGATCAGGGGAGACGTGGAGCTGGCCGAGGGCGTAATCTCCTCCATTGTGCTGTCCGGCGATTTCTTCTTCTTCCCGGCAGACAAGCTCGGCGACCTGGAGAGGGAACTGGTGGGCAAGAAGGCCGAGGAGGTTCAAGAGACCATCGCTGACTTCTATGTGGAGCAGAGCATCGAATCCCCTGGCGTAGAGCCCAGCGATTTCGCCAGGGTTGTGATTGGCTGACCGGTGCAG
>DATEXS010000186.1:0-3206 GCA_035256725.1 Anaerolineae bacterium | reverse complement strand
CCGTACATGCTGACTGCGGCTGCGAAGATATAGGGTATCCCCAGCTTCACGCACGCTGTGTTTAGCGCATAGCGCGGAGCCAAACGGTCCAGCCCATCCACGACCACGTCCATCCCACTGACGATCTCCTCGACGTTATAGGTACTAACAGCCAGCGGCAATGGCTCGACGTCGATGTGGGGGTTCAGGCCCCGCAGCCGCCTGGCGGCAACCTCGACCTTCGGGTAGCCGACTGAGCTGACGTCATACAGATGCTGCCGCTGAAGATTGGACAGCTCGACCACGTCATAGTCCACCAGCCGTAGGTGACCCACCCCCATGGCGGCCAGTTGCATGGCCGCTGGTGAGCCGAGACCGCCCACGCCGGCGATACAAACGCTGGCGCTGCGCAGCCTTAGCTGTCCCGCGTATCCTATGTGAGGCAAAACGATCTGGCGCGAATAGAACTCAAGTTCCTGGTCAGAGAGATTTGCCGCTGGGAGCTCCGGCATGGCACCTCCTGGAGAGAGTTATGGGACTGATCACCATAGCTGCCAGCATAATGATATAGTAGAGTAAACTACATGACAAATCTGCGGAGATCTGGTGTACTTTGCGCGGCTAGAACCCCAGATCACGGATCAAGACCCCATAAGGAGGGAACAATGAGCGACGGCAACACCAGGTACATCTGGGCGACACTGAGGATCTTGATGGGATGGCTTTTCTTCTGGAGCTTCCTGGACAAGCTGTTTGGCCTCGGCTTCGCCACTCAGCCGGAGTCAGCATGGATCCGAGGGGGCTCGCCCACGGCCGGGTTCCTAGGCTTTGGAACGGCTGGACCGTTGGCACCGATTTATGAGGCTGGCTACTCGATGGCGGAGCTGGGCGTTCAACCCAGCAGAGCAGATAGACTGCGGAGGCCAGCGCGCATGCCAATTGGCATTCTCTAACCAACCCGCCCTGGAGCGTCCGCGAATTGTCGAGATCAGCTCTTGCTCTGATCCCGGGGCACATGCCGTGGTGATGGGTGGAGGTGTGACGGCGTAGCCCGCTGTCTGGGATGTGCGAGTGGGACCGACGCTCCACGCCCCAATCTGATCTGAGAGAAGGCACCGACACACGCCAGTGCGCTGGAGAGGTCAGGGGTGGCGCCGGATCACTCCGTCTCGGAGAGGTGTCGGGCATCGTCGCAGAGGTCACCAAGGGTCACGGAGTCCAGGTACTGGCTCGCCCTTTCGCCCAGTTCCTTCCAGACACGCTGCGTGGGACAGCTTGGTGCCCGCTCGCATTGTAGGTCGGAGTCTGGCGCGAGGCAGGGAACAGGCGCCAACACGTCTTCAACGGCTCTGACCACCTCCCCTGCGGTGATCTGATCTGGCGTTCTGGCAAGACGGTATCCTCCCCCTGGTCCCCTGACCGCCTCGATCAGGCCAGTGTCTCTCAGCTTGGCGAACAGCTGCTCCAGGTAGTGGGGAGAGATGTCCTGCCTGGCCGCTATGTCCTTACGGGGCACCGGGGCCTGCTCGCAGTGGGCAGCCAGGTCTACCATGGCGCGCAGCGCGTAGCGGCCCTTCGTGGATAACCTCATTGCTTGTGTGCCTCCAAAGGGAGTATAGTATAGTCCAGTAGAATGGTCAACTTTGGGGTGCCCGTCGCCGATGGTGTCCTGGGGACGGGCACATTCGCGCCGAGGCGCCGGTCAGAGGGGTAGGAGGGGAATATGGGGAGCAAGGACTACTTCGACGAGGTCGCCCAGCGATGGGACGAGATGCGAGAGGCCTTCTTCTCCGATGCGGTAAGGCAGAAGGCCTATTCCGTGGCCGATGTGCAACCCGGGGGGTTGGCGGCCGACATCGGGGCGGGGTCGGGTTTTGTCACCGAGGGCCTGATCGGCAAGGGCCTGAGAGTGATCGCCGTGGACCAGTCCGCATCGATGTTGGAACAGATGCGGAGCAAGTTCTCCACTTCCAACAGCGTCGAATATCGTCTGGGCCGGGCGGAGAGCCTTCCCGTGGGTGATGACACGGTCGACTACGTCTTTGCCAACATGTACCTCCATCACGTGGAGTCTCCCCCGGAGGCGATAGGGGAGATGGTGCGGATACTGAAGCCGGGTGGCAGGCTGGTAATTACCGACCTGGACGAGCATAGCTTTGAGTTTCTGAGGACCGAGCAACGTGATCGCTGGCTGGGCTTCAAACGTGAGGATGTCCAGGGCTGGCTCTCCCAGGCAGGGCTGGGAATGGTGGCCACCGATTGCGTGGGCGAGAACTGTTGCGCCCAATCAGAGGGCGGGGCCGACTCCGCGAGCGTCAGCATCTTCGTCGCCTACGGGGAGAAGGCGCCGGCATCTGGCGCCGCAGAGGGGCGCCAAGACAGATAGACGTGGTCACCATCGATAGCACCCCCAGGCGAGATCGGTTCCGAATGCCGGCGGAGTTCGAGCCCCATGCCCGGTGCTGGATGCTGTGGCCAGAGCGCCCCGACAACTGGCGTCTGGGCGCCAAACCGGCTCAAGCGGCTTTTGTAGAGGTGGCCAGGGCCATAGCGCACTTCGAACCGGTGACGGTGGGGGTTTCCAGGGCGCAGTTCCTGAACGCCCGGCGCCTGCTGCCCGCTCCTATCCGCGTGGTGGAGATGTCCAACGACGACGCGTGGATGCGCGACTGTGGGCCCACCTTCGTGGTCAACGACCAAGGGGTGGTTCGAGGTGTGGACTGGGAGTTCAATTGCTGGGGCGGGCTGGAGGCCGGCCACTACTTCCCCTGGGACCAGGATGCCCTGGTGGCTCGCAAGGTTCTGGAGATCGAGCGTGTCGATCGCTACAGGCCAGACCTGGTGCTGGAGGGTGGCTCCATCCACGTGGACGGCGAAGGGACCTTGCTCACCACCGAAGAGTGCCTGCTCAACCCCAACCGCAACCCGCATCTGGCCAAAGGGGAGATCGAGGACAGGCTGTGCGACTATCTCGGCGTGGAGAAGATAATCTGGCTGGGCAAGGGCGTCTACGGCGACGGAACCAGCGGACACGTGGATAATCTCTGTTGCTTCGTGCGGCCAGGGGTGGTCGCCCTGACCTGGACGGACGACCGGTCGGATCCCCAATGGGAGAGGTCGCTGGACGCCTATCAGCGGCTGAGACAGGCCACTGATGCCCGGGGGCGAAGGCTGGAGGTGCACAAAATCCACCAGCCCGGGCCGCTGTACAGGACCGGGGAGGAGGC
>DATEXS010000185.1:0-3268 GCA_035256725.1 Anaerolineae bacterium | reverse complement strand
CGAGGTAGAACGAGAGACGACCACGGACGAGCTGCGGCGAGTCTTCAAGGAAGCGGCGGAGGGACAACTCAAGGGCATTCTGGGCTACAGCGAGCTGCCCCTTGTCTCTGTGGACTTCAAAGGCGATTCGCGCTCGAGCATTGTGGATGCCGAGTACACCCAGGTAATGCTGGGCAACATGGTCAAGGTGGTCGCCTGGTACGACAACGAGTGGGGCTACTCGGTACGCCTGGCGGACCTGGCCCACTTCGTGGCTGAGCGGCTATAGCGCCCGCCACGGAAAGACTCGCGACGTGGCATGCTCCGCTCCTCTCCAATCGCAGAGGAGCCGGGTTCGGTGCACCTTTCTGCCGCATATAGAGGAGTAGTACGTGGCCAAGAAGACGGTTAGAGATATCCCCGTAGAAGGCAAGCGAGTGCTGGTGCGGGTGGACTTCAATGTGCCCCTGGAAAACGGGCAGGTCGCTGACGACACCCGCCTTCGCGCCGCGCTGCCCACCATCCGCTACCTGTTGGAGCACGGCGCGGCGGTAATCCTCATGTCGCATCTTGGCCGGCCGAAGGGCAAGATCAGTGAGGAGTTGAGATTGGACCCTGTGGCGCGACGCCTGGAGGAACTGCTCGGCCAAGAGGTGATCAAGCTGGACGACTGCGTAGGCGCAGAAGTGGAACAGGCCGCCCAGGCCATGACGCCCGGCCAGATCCTTCTGCTGGAGAATCTGCGCTTCCATCCACAGGAAGAGGACAACGACCCAACCTTCGCCAAGCGGCTGGCGTCCTTGGGAGATGTCTACGTCAACGACGCTTTCGGCACAGCCCACCGAGCGCACGCCTCGACCGTTGGCGTGACCCGATACCTGCCCTCGGTGGCTGGTTTTCTAATGGAGCGAGAGCTCCAAATGCTGGGCACTGCCTTGAAGGAGCCCGCCCGGCCCTTTGTCGCCATCCTGGGTGGAGCAAAGGTCTCCGACAAGATCGGGGTCATCCGCAGCCTGCTGACCAGGGTGGACCTCCTCCTGTTGGGCGGAGGCATGGCCAATACCTTCCTGCTGGCCAAGGGCTACGAAGTGGGGGAATCGCTGGTAGAGGAAGAGAGCGTGCCTGTGGCCATGGAGATCCTCGAGCAAGCCGGGGGTAAGCTGGTTCTGCCGGTTGACGTAGTAGTAGCCGATGCCTTCTCCGAGAATGCTAACGCGAGGACGGTGGGCGTCAAGGAAGTCCCGCCTGGCTGGCGCATTCTGGACATCGGTCCCAGGACAGTGGGCCTCTTCGAGGCAAAGCTGTCTGGGGCGGGAACGGTGCTCTGGAACGGGCCGATGGGAGTGTTTGAATTCCCCCGGTTCGCCGCAGGCACAGTCGCCCTGGCCAGCAGCCTGGCTAAGTCCAAGGCCACGACCATCGTGGGAGGGGGCGACTCGGCAGCAGCGCTGGAGCAGGCAGGCCTGGCCGACAGAATGACGCATGTCTCCACGGGAGGAGGCGCCTCGCTGGAGTTCCTCGAAGGCAAGCCTTTGCCTGGGGTAGCAGCTCTGGAAGACAAGTAGAGGGCCCTTGAGGTGGTAGACCAACGCATCGTCTCGTCGCTAGTCGTTCCCAACACCACCAAGATAGTCCTTATGGTGGTGGATGGGCTGGGAGGCCTCCCTCTGGAGCCGGGCGGACTCACCGAGTTGGAGACCGCGCAAACACCCAACCTGGACACGCTGGCCAGAGAGGGCATCTGCGGACTCCACGATCCGGTGGGCCGCGGCATCACACCAGGCAGTGGCCCTGCCCACCTGGCGCTGTTCGGCTACGATCCCATCGAGCATCAGATTGGCCGAGGGGTACTGGAGGCCCTGGGCATCGGCTTTCAACTCCAGGCCCACGACTTCGCCGCCCGGGGCAACTTCTGCACCGTCGATGACCACGGGCTGATTACAGACCGCCGCGCGGGCCGCATTCCTACGGAGAAGGGCGCAGAACTCGTCCAACTGCTGCGCTCCATCCAGTTGCCTG
Organism: Anaerolineae bacterium; assembly: GCA_035256725.1. GTDB lineage: Bacteria > Chloroflexota > Anaerolineae > UBA7937 > B3-Chlor > JAUVXJ01. The sequence goes on along the minus strand of DATEXS010000185.1, from coordinate 1,270 downwards.
GGGTAGACGTGTTCGTCGAGCCTGTGAAGGAATACCGGTTCGTCGTGGTACTGCGTGGACCAGACCTGCATGGTCCCCTCAGCGAGACCGATCCACAGCGGCTGGGAGCGACCCCACTGGCCGTGGAGCCCTTGCGCCCCGAGGCCGAGAGGGCTGCCTCCCTGTTCAACCAATGGATCGCCCAGGCCCGCAACCTCCTGGCCGATCATCGTCCTGCCAACATGGTCACCCTGCGAGGGCTGGACAAGAACCCAGGTCTACCTACCATGCAAGAGGTCTATGGGTTGCGAGCGGCCGCCATCGCCGCCTACCCCATGTATCGAGGGGTTGCCCGGCTGGTGGGAATGGATGTGTTGCCGACGGGAGAGAGCATGGAGGAAGAGGCGGAGACCCTGAAAGCGCATTGGGAGGGGTACGACTTTTTCTTCTTCCACCTCAAGAAGACAGACAGCTCCGGCGAGGATGGGGATTTTGAGGGCAAGGTCTCAGTGATCGAACAGGTGGACAAAGTGGTCATCCCTGCGCTTGTGAGCCTGCAGCCAGACGTCCTCGTCATCACCGGCGATCACTCCACCCCAGCCCTGTTGCGATCGCATTCCTGGCATCCAGTTCCGGTGCTCGTACACTCTAGACATTGCCGCTCCGACGGAGCCATGGCCTTCTCGGAAAGCGAGTGCGCCAAAGGTGGTCTGGGCCGCTTGCCCGCGACCGACATCATGCCCCTGGCCATGGCTAACGCCCTTCGCCTGACCAAATTCGGCGCCTAGGCACAGACTGGGCACCGGATTCCCACCCCAAGCCCGAGAAGGAAGGAGGCACCCCATGACCAAAGGCGTTAACCCTGACATCTTCAGGCAGTATGACGTGCGCGGCATAGTGGACGAAGACCTGACCGAGGAGGTAGTGCAGAAGCTCGGCAAGGGATATGGTGCCTACATGGTGGACCGCGGAGGCAGGAAGGTCAGCGTGGGATACGACGCTCGCCTCAGTTCGCCGCGCTTTCGAGATGCCCTGGTCGACGGGATAACCTCCACAGGCCTGGACGTGGTGGATATCGGCATGGTGCCCACCCCTACCCTCTACTTCTCCCTATTCCACCTGGACGTGGACGGAGGGGTGATGATCACCGGCAGCCACAACCCTCCAGAGTTCAACGGCTTCAAGCTCGCCTCGGGACGAACCACGCTCTACGGGGAGGAGATCCAAGAGGTTCGCCGGATCATCGAGGTGGGCGAATACCCCCAAGGACAAGGTACCCTGTCGGAACAGG
>DATEXS010000184.1:0-6540 GCA_035256725.1 Anaerolineae bacterium | reverse complement strand
GTCGAGGCGGCCCTTAGAACCAAGCCCGACGTGCTGGCCTACAGTGTCTACACAGGCACGCAGCGATACTACCTCGACGTCAACTCGCGCATCCGCTCACAGCTCGATGTGTTCTCCATCATGGGGGGACCCCACCCCACTTTCTTCCCCGAGATCATCGACGAGGAGGGGGTCGATGGGATCTGCATCGGTGAGGGCGAGTACGCCACCGTGGATCTGATCAACGCCCTGGAGAGCGGCGAACCCATCGAAAACATCCCCAACTGGTGGATCAAATCCAACGGGAGCGTCCACCGCAACCCCCTGCGGCCCCTGGTCACCGATCTTGACGAACTGCCTCTGGCGGACAGGGAACTTCTCTATCGAGCGCATCCCCTCAGCCGCCAGCGAAAGCTGAAGCCCTTTATCACCGGGCGCGGCTGTCCCTACAACTGCTCTTTCTGCTTCAACGAGGCCTATTCCCAGCTCTATGAAGGCAAGGGTAGGCGGACCAGGCGTCGAAGTGTGGACAACGTGATTCGAGAGTTCCGGGAGGTGCGAGACAAGTACCCCCTGGACTTCGTATTGTTCCTGGACGATACCTTCATCATCAACAAGAAGTGGCTCGAGGAACTGGCCGGGCGCTACAAAGCGGAGGTCGGCCTGCCCTTTTGGTGCCAGGTGCGGCCCAACCTGGTTACCGAGGAGAAGGTGGCCATGTTCAAGGAGATGGGCTGCGTCAGCGTCAGCTTTGGCCTGGAGACGGCCAACGACGAGCTGCGCTACGAGGTGCTAAACAGGCACATCACCAAGGAGCAGATTCTCAAGGCCTGCCGTATCCTGCGCGACCACGGTATCAAGTACTCCACCAACAACATGCTGGGGCTGCCCACCGGCGGCCTGGAGACGGATGTGGAGACCCTGGACCTCAACATCCAGTGTCAGGCCGACTACGTCAACGTCTTCCTCTACCAGCCCTACCCCAAGACCAAGCTGGGCGAGATGGCTCTGCGGGAAGGATTGATGACCGGCACTTTCGACGATCTGAGCGGCTCCGTGACCGAGGACACCGTGATCAAGTTCAGCAGCGAGATGGAGAAGAGGCAGATCGAGAATCTACAGAAGCTGCTGAGCATCACGGCGGAGTTTCCCTTTCTCAAACCCCTCGTCCTGCGGCTGATTAAGCTGCCTCCGAACAGCCTCTTCTGGCTGATCTACAAGGGCTGGAAAGGATACGCCATCAGCAGGCGTATCTATCCGGTCAAGATGACGGTTGGAGAGTGGATTAGCGCTCTTCTACAGTTCATGCGCATCAAGACACAGTGAGAGGAGGGGGTCCATGGAACTGCTGAGCTGCCAGAAAACGAGACTGGCCGTTGTGCGCTTGGTCAGCGCGCTGGCTGTGCTGGTGATGCTGGCAATGCCGGCCAGCGCGGCGTACTCGCAAGGCACCACGGTGCTGGCCTGGGAGGGCCGGCTGATCAGCGACATCAGCGGCCTGAGAACCGAGGGCACCATGATCCGTGTCTCGGTGGTGGGAGTGGTTGATCTCCCCATTTTGGTCTCCTCAGCCCACGGCGGCTGGAGCACGAGTCTGCCTAGCGGCTCCAAGCCAGAGTTAGGCCCCTACGCGGCGGAGTTCGCCGGACTGATGCCGGGGCGCTATATCATAGCGCCTGAGGGCCTGGGTGCCACGGTGACTGTCGAGGGTGACGGTACAGACGTCATCGTGGTGGAGTTCGTGCAGGTGCGCAGACAGGCGACTCCCGCGCCAACCCCTACCCGCGCCTCCGAATGGCAAGCTGAGGTCCTTTCCACAACGACGAACATGGACCTGGCCGGAACTGTGCTAAGGGTGTCCGTGGTCGGTGCGGTTGGACTACCTGTGGAGCTCTCGACGCCGGCTGGGTGGAGCACCACGGGATTCACGGGGACCAAGCCGGAGTACGGCAACTACGTGGTGGAGTTTGCTGCCCTTCAGAAGGGCACCTACGTGATCAGGCCCCAGGGCGTGGATACCGTACTTCAACTCTTCCTGGATGGCAAGAGCTACGTCTTCGTCGAGTTCCGGCGCCGGGAAGGGTACAAGCCTGCCCCCACGGCCACGCCGACCTCGGCACCGCCGGTGGCGCCGCCCGCCGTTCAGTCTCCCCCGGCCACGACAGTGACCGCCACGCCTCCAGTGGCGACAGGGACTCCCTCGGCTGCTCCGTCGCCAGCGCCGACGCCCGTTACCGTATGGACTGGCCAGGTGCTGAGCAACACCAGTTCGCAGGCGCAGGCAGGATATCTGTCCACGATACAGGTAGTGGTCGAGGGCATGAAGGGGTTGCCGGTGGATGTGCGGTCTGGAGGGTGGACAGCGACGGCCGTGACCGGAACAAAGCCGGAGTGCGGTGACTTCTGCCTGGAGTTCGGAGGCCTGGGCCCCAGCCTTTACACCATCATGCCCAGGGGGCTGGCCGCCAGTGTGGATGTGGTGGTGGAGGGGGGAGGACTGGCTCTGGTCAAGTTCACCTCACAGCTGATCATGCCGCCCGCAGCGACTCCCACGACAACACCAGGACAGGCGACTCCAGTCACCTCTCCGACTCAGGCGGTGACCTCACCTACCGCGCGGCCTTCTCCCACGGCTACCGTAGCGCCGCAGATGGTATGGGCGGCGCGCACGCTATGGAACACCAGCGGGCCCGCGCCCACGGGCGCGTCGTTCTCAGCCATACAAGTTTCCGTGCAGGGCCTCAAGGGGTTGCCGGTGGAGATCAGGTCCGGGGGCTGGAACGCCACGGCCCTCACCGGCAGCAAGCCGGCGTGTGGTGAGTTCTGCCTGGAGTTCGGCGGCCTGTCCGGGAGCACCTACGTGATCACGCCGCAGGGGTTGGGCATCAACCACACAGTGACGGTGGATGGCGACGGCTTCGCCGTGGTGGAGTTCTACCAGACCCCTGCTCAGTCGGGGCCGGAGGCGTGGGCCGGCAGGGTGGCGCAGCAGGTGAGTGGTGCCGGGGCGAGGGGCTACTTCGCCACCATCCAGGTTGTGGTGGAGGGCAAGAAGTGGCTGCCGGTGGAACTCAGGGCCGGGGGCTGGAGCGCCTCGGAGCTGACGGGGACCAAGCCCACCTGTGGCGGCTACTGCCTGGAGTTCGGAGGGCTGGCGCCTGGCACCTACGTGGTGACCCCTCAAGGTCTGGGGGTGAGCGTGACCGTAACCGTCGATGAAGGAGGCTTTGCCCTCGTCGAGTTCTACCGCACCTGACGGGGTGGGACGGAGGTTCGCCATCTCGCGCCGGCTGGTAGCTCTCCTGAAGTCGGGGCCGTCTCTGTGGACGGGCGCGGGGGTCATCCTCCTCTCGTTGATCCTCTATTTGGTCACGCTCGACAACGGCCTGGAGCCCTGGCAGCTTGGGGGCGGGGACCTGATCACCCATCACTACGCCCAGGCCGAGCTGCGATTCGCTAACGCGCCCGGCTATCCTCTCTACACCGTCATGGGGTGGGTCTGGTTCCAACTGGGCAGGGCGGTCCTCTGGCCCCTGTTCAACCCTACGGAGATCCTCTCCCTGTTCTCCACGATCTGGGGGTTGAGCACTCTGGCGGTGCTCTACGTGCTGCTCCTGGAGCTCACAGAGGACAACTGGGCAATCTCCGGGCTCGCCACCCTTTTCTACGCCACAACCTTCTCCTTCTGGTACTACAGCGTCACCTCGGAGGAGTATGCAGCAGCGGTTCTCCAGACCGCGCTGCTCATCCTTTTCGGCTTTCGTTGGGAGAAGACCAGGGAGGACAGGTACATCCTCTTGCTCGCCCTTTTGGTGGGACTGGCTCTGGCCAATCTGGTCACGGTGCTGCTGGCTGTGCCGGCACTACTCTTCTTCATTATCAAGAGCGAGCCCAGGATCTTGTCCCGCGGACGTCTCCTGGCCAAGTCCGTCTTGCTGGTACTGCTCCCCCTGCTCAGCTACGGGTACATTTACCTGCGCGGAGCGCAGCACCCAGAATGGTGGGGAGAAGGGCGCTGGAGTTCGACCTGGGAGTGGTTCCTGGACTTCATGACTATTCCCCAGGGACGAGGTGAGCTATCGCTATCCCTGGGCGGCTGGGGACCCGAGCCTCTCACTCACGTGGTTACGGAGCTGACTGTCGTGGGCCTGGTGGTGGGCCTGGCCGGCATAGCACTGCTGGGTTGGCGGCGCGGTGGCCTGCTCTACGGCATAATCCTGGGATACGTGCCCTTCATCTATCTCGATCGGTTCGGCAACTGGTTCCAGGTGGTCATGCCCCTTTACTTGATCGGGGCATTGGGCATCGGCGTGCTGGCTGATCGAGCCTGGCGCAGGTTCCCAGGGTGGCCTCGTGGGTTGGCCACCCTCGGTCTGGTCGCGTTGACAGTCAATCGGCTATGGGTCAACTTTCCGGAGGCCGACCAGAGGGACAAGCCGGGAGATACTGCGCTCGTTGCGGGCCGGGCGATCCTGGCCGATATGCCGACGGAGGGCGCCATCATCAGCGGTAGCTATGAGGAGAACCTCTCGCTCAACTACCTCACTCTAGTCTGGGGCGAGCGCCCGGATGTGAGAGTGGTGATCACCGATGACTTCCTGGAGCTGTGGGGTACGGGGCAGGAGGGCTTGTTTCTGACTAGGGAGTCGGCGGGGTTCGTGTTGCCCAAGCTGGTGGGTCGACCCTTTTTGTCCTCGGCGGGGCTCCAGTTGATCGCGGTGAGACAGGAGCCGATGTACGAGATCCCGATCATGGACGGACAAGTGGAGGCCGCGGTGGGGGATGGTCTAGTGGTGCTGGGATACGACCGTCTACCATCGGAGGAGGCGTTGCACCTGGCCCTGTACTGGCAGGCCGAGGGTGTCCCCTCCGCGGACTACGCGGTGTCTTTGCGCCCCACGGCAGGGGGTGAGTTGCTCTTCCACGATGGGGAACTGGTGCAGGAGGATCACGCTCATCCTGTGTGGGGGTTATACCCTACTTCGTACTGGGCGAAGGGTGAAGTGGTGCGCGATGATTATCTGGTGGTCGTCCCTCCGGAACTGGGATATGACGGGGCGACGGTGGTCGTCTACCAGGTCACGCAGGCTGGCTTCGAAGACCTGGGGACGGTGTCTCTGTCCTTTGGCACCGCGCCTTGATGCGGGACCAACCAGGGGTGGTGAATGTTGTTCGGCGAGTTCACCCTCCCCCAGCCCCTCCCATCCAGGGAGGGGGGTTGGTGGAGGTTGCGGAGAGCCGGCGCTCCGCAGCCGGGAGGACTCGCTCTAGAACCGAGGATAGGCTCTGTGTCTCCTCCCCTTGGATGGGGGAGGATTGAGGAGGGGGTGAGGGAGAGTTGGGACGCGGGTCGACCAGTATGGCCAGAGGCTTGAGGAAGAGGTCGACCGACTCGGAGCGACGCCTCTGGAAGCACCTGCAAGCAAGGCGGATGCGAGGGCTCAAGTTCAGAAGGCAGGAGCCGATAGGCAGGTACATCGTCGATTTCGTCTGCTACGAGGCGCATCTGGTGATCGAGTTGGACGGAGCTTGCCACGCGAGTAAGTTGGACGATGACCGCCTAAGGGACTCATGGTTGGAGGAACAGGGATTCAGAGTCATAAGAGTGCTGGACAACGAGGTCATGATCAACACGCAGGGCGTGCTTGAGGTCATAGACAAGGATTGTCAGGATCATCAGAGGCCCGGAGAGAGGTGAGCGGGGCACTGACAAAGACGATCACCCTCCCCCTAACCCCTCCCATCGAGGGAGGGGAGCTGCCGGTGAGGAGAACAGCGCATTCGGGTGGGCACAGGGTGCGCGCATGGTTGAGTCCTCCTCCCCCTGGATGGGGGAGGACAGAGGAGGGGGTGAGTGGTGTTCGGTGAGGTTGCCCTCGTTCAGGCTCCTTGGATGGGCTCAGGCCGGGCCTCTGGCAAGGGAGGGGAGCTTGAAGAGGCGAGCTGACTATTCGCGATTCGTGAGTGCTTCAGGGTGGCGATACTAGAGGCGAAGATGAGGCTTCGTAGGTTCGATATGAACTACCTGTGGGTGGTTCTGCTCGCCCTGCCGGCAATGGTACCTCTCTTCCAGAGCGGATACTTGAAATCCCACGACGGGCTGTTCCACCTCTATCGTCTGGCGGCGCTGGACGAAGCCTTCAGAGGGGGGGTCCTCTATCCGCGCTGGTTCCCCCAATTTGCCTTTGGCTACGGCCAGCCAGTCCTGAACTACTATAGCCCCCTGACCTACTATGTGGCCCAGCTCTTCCACATGCTGGGGGCAGGGTACATCCTCTCCATCAAGCTGACCTTCGCCGCCGGATTCATGCTCAGTACCGTATTCATCTACCTCTACGCCAGGGACGTCCTGGGCCGCTACCCGGCCATGATCGCAGCAGGCGTCTACACCTACTTCCCCTACCATCTGGCCGACACCTATCTTCGAGGAGCCCTGGCAGAGGCCTTCGCCTTTGTCTTCTTGCCCTTGAGCCTGTGGGCTATGCACAAGCTCTTCACCAGGGGAAGGGCACTCGATGTCATCCTGCTGGCCTTGAGCTTCGCTGGGCTGATAGTTACTCA
>DATEXS010000183.1:0-2791 GCA_035256725.1 Anaerolineae bacterium | reverse complement strand
GGCGGGGGCGGATGTATACCCGCCACTCGGGAGTATCTCCAGACCGCCCGCGAGTTGACCCAGCAGTATGGCGTCGTGCTGATCTTCGACGAAGTAATCGCCGGCTTCCGGTTCCGGGCCGGCGACCTGGGCAGTCTCTATGGGATACGGCCCGACCTGACCACCTTCGGCAAGATCATCGGCGGGGGCATGCCGGTAGCGGCCGTGGCGGGCCGCCAGGAGATTATGAAGCTTGTCGGCCGCGAAGGCGGCAGAAAGGTCAAGTTTTCTGGAGGAACCTACTCGGCGCACCCCGCCTCGATGCTCGCCGCTAAAACTGCCATGGAGTACCTGGTCGCTCACGAGGAAGAGGTCTACCCACGCCTCGCGGCCCTGGGGGAGAAGACCCGCCGCATCGCCATTGAAGCCTTCGCCGACGAGGGCATCTACGCTACCGCCCCAAGGTACACTGACGACGTCTTGGGGGGCAGCTCCCTCAGCCTGGTGGCCTTCCCTTACCAAGAGGGGCGCGAGCTACACACTCCCACGGATGTGCGAGACCCCGCCGTGTGTGACGTGGCCCTCGGGGAGGAGATCCTGCAACTGGCCCTGCTGGCGCAAGACGTGTTCACCAGACATGGCTTGGGCTCAGTCAGCACCGCCCACACCGAGGAGGACCTGGAGTTCCTCGGCCAGGCCTACCGCCAGGTGGCGCGCCTTTTCAAGAAGCACCTCTAGGGCGCGCCACTGCACGCTTCCGGGCAGAGGGCAGACCTCCCCGACCCCTGGCGTGAGGTCGGACCAGCGATTCGGGAGAATGAACGAGCCGTCGGCAAATGCTGCGGCGGCTCTAGCACCAAGGAGGCTATACTTAGTATGTCAAGCACAACTCGCGTTATCCAGTACGGCCTGGGGCCCATCGGCGGCGCCATGGCCCGCCATGTCGTCGAGCGTGCTGGGCTGGACCTGGTAGGGGGCATCGACGTCGATCCAAAGAAGGTCGGTCGAGATGTCGGCGAAGTTATCGGCCTTGGTCGTCTCCTCGGCTTCAGTGTGGTCAAGACGCTCGGAGAGGCCCTGAGACAAAGCGAGGCCGACGTGGTTCTACACACTACGAGTTCCTACTTCGACTCCTTCAAGCCCCAGGTCATCGAGGCCCTGGAGGCCGGTCTGGACGTGGTCTCCACTTCGGAAGAACTATCCTTTCCCTGGCTGGCCCACGCAACCCACGCTGCCGAGATCAATGCCACGGCCGAGCGCGCCGGTAAGACGGCCTTGGGGACCGGAGTCAACCCCGGTTTTCTCATGGACTCCCTGCCTCTCTGTCTGACGTCCATCTGCCAGAGGGTGGAGCGGATCGAAGTCACACGAGTGATCAACGCCTCCACTCGCCGAGGTCCGTTCCAGGCCAAGATCGGCTCCGGCATGACCGTGGAGGACTTCGAAACCAAGATGGCCGCGGGCCGCATGGGCCACGTGGGTCTGCCTGAGTCCATGGGCATGGTTTTCCATACTCTCGGCAGGAAGCTGGCTCGCTACGAATCGGGCGTCGAGGCTGTGGTCGCAGAGAAGCGGGTGAAGACTGACTACTTCGATGTCCGGCCCGGACAGGTCAGAGGGCTGAAGCAGGTGGCGCGCGGGTACACCGACGAGGGCGAGTTTATGACCCTGACCTTTTTCGCCGCGCTGGAGGCTGGAGACGAGGCCGACACCATCAAGATCACCGGCTCCCCTGACCTGGAGGTCACGCTCAAGGGCACCAATGGTGACATCGCCACGGTGGCCATCGCCGTGAACGCCATTCGCCGCGTGATGGACGCCGAACCGGGCCTGGTGACCATGCGGGACCTGCCTATTGTAACCTTCTGGTAGCTGCCCCAGTGACTGGGGTGCCAGCCAGCCCACATGCGGGCTGTAATTGCAGAGGAGGTCTGGCCATGCGCGTGAGCGAAGTGGTGCGCTGCAAGGATTTCCCCTGCTCTGATGTCAGACCTGACTGCCACCAGGTGCCGGACATCGGGATCAGACCAGAGGACGTGTCTATCGTATTGATCTCCGAGGCAGCACCAAGCGACCCAGCCGACTACTACTATGCGCCCGGCGAGCCTCTCTTCGGGCAAACCACGGTCCAGGCCTTTCGAGACGCCGGAGCAGACGTGTCCTCGGTGCAGGACGTACTTGACCTCGGGGTCTATATGACTACCGCGGTCAAGTGCGGCAAGACGACATACGGAATCAAGACAGGCACCATCAAGCAATGCTCACTGCTCTTGGAGCAGGAGCTCGCCCTCTTCCCACGGGTGAAGGCCTTCCTGTTGATGGGAGACGTGGCCATCCGGGCCATCAACTACGTCGCCCAACGGGCGGGCGAGGGACGAGTAATCCCGGCTGGTTCCACCTACAAGATCCGGGGAGAAGAGTACCACTTCCGCGAGGCGAGAGCCTTCCCCTCCTATCTCCAGGCGGGTCCCAGCTTCTTCATCGAGAAGACCAAGAACAGGATGATCACGGAGGACATCGCTGCGGCGCTGGCCCTCCTCCCCTAGTCTGTCCCCTGCTAGCCTGATCCGTGAGGCCGCGGAGGTCTACCTGGTGCGAGGCATGTGGGCCGCCCGGCGCGGCCTGGCGGACGCTATCGCCTTCAACGTACGTCATGTGGCGCCGCCATGGGTCCCCACGCAGCAGACCGGTGCTGCTGGATTCAAGTCTTTCCATCTCCCAAAGTGGATAGTCCAGTCGGGCATTGTACGCACTCCTTCCATACTTGACAATAAGTAACCTTAAAGTTTCTTGTGCCGATGAAATTGGATGA
>DATEXS010000182.1:0-3809 GCA_035256725.1 Anaerolineae bacterium | reverse complement strand
GAGCCACTCCACGTGGGCCAGAAAACGAACTCCTCGATCCTGGCCCCCTGGAAAACGGCTACAAGAGCGTGGCTGGCCTCATGGCGGAAGGTGCCTGTCAGTTGGTAGAGGGGATAGGCGAGGATCCAGAGCAGGTCCATCTTCTGGAGGCGGTGCCTAACGGGTACGCCATGGGTCGCCGGGCCACCGGGCGGCTCCGTCACGCCAGGTACCGCGTCAGCACGCGGCAGACGTGCAGAATGGTCCAGTGGTGGATGTCCTTGTCGCTGCCGCTCAGGTAGCGAGCCTTCCACAGCCCGTTCGCTTCCTGATTGGCCATCAGCCAGTCCGGGCCGCGCTGGATATCCAAGTCTTGGTGGCGGAACCACAGCCAGCACAATAAATCCAGGACCGAGAGGACGTCAATCCACCAGGAGGGATAGCGGATCCCCCCTCAGAAAGACACAGCCCAGCGAGGAGGAGGCCGAAAAGGGTCTGAAGCCGCTCCATCGGCTGGAGACGCTGGCCGTTGGGGAGGTCTCAACACGCAGGCTTTCTGCCGTACGCCCCCTTTAAGAAGACGTAGATCGCCCACCCCAGCGTGTCACGTCCCCACGTCAGATACGCCATCTTGTTCCTGCGCACGCGCTCCAGCACCGCCTCTACATCCGGGTCGTCCGGATGCGCACGCGCCCACTGCTCCGCTGCATACCACTGTAGCCCTTCGTACCGATCCCAGTCATCCGGGCTGCTCACGAGCGTGTATGCCAACTCCAAACCTTGCGCTTGCCCGACCTCCACATTCTCTTTGTGGGTCCCATAATTGCTGCGCTGCTGTCCGATTGCTGCCAGGTACTCCTCCGCCGGCGGCTGCCGCCAGTAGGGCTCACCCACGACGATCCAACTCTCCCCTGCCGCCATGCTTGCCAACGCCCTTAGCGTCCCCTCATGCCCGCCATAGATCCAGCTCGCCCCGATGCAGGCCACGACATCGAAGCTCTCCAGGCGCTCCGGCGCATAGTCCGCCCCTTCCATCTCCAAAAAACGCAGCTGCGCTTCCGGTACCCGTTGCTGGTGCTTCCGCTGGGCATCGGCGATGCAGTAAGGCGAGAGATCGACTCCCACCCCTTCAATCCCGTACCGCTCCGCCAGCCGGACGAGGAACTCGCCCTTACCACTAGCGATGTCGAGCACCCGCGCCCCCGGCCTCAGACTCAATAACGCGATAAGCTCCTCGAGCTTCTCTTTGCTTATCGGGTTGCAGAGAACGTGCTCCCGATGGGTTATATCAAAGAACCGCAACAAGTCCATGAATAAACCTCCTCCGCTACCTCGGCCTAGCTACTGATTATGCGGAAACCTCTCCGCCTGTCGACCGCGTACGGCACGGCAGACGCTGCTTTTCGGCCACTCGCTACGTCATATGCCTATTCCCCTTATTGCCCCTTAATGGCTCACCAAGGTCAGACAGACCTCCTGTTCCACAGCGCTTATGCGTCTAATCCGCCTTCGGCGAAGAAACCTGCCTCCGCCCCAACGCGCCACTGCGATCCAGGCTCAGTCCAGATAGCGCCTCAGCACCCGGCAGACGTGCAGCGTGGTCCAGAAGTGGATGTCCTTGTCGCTGCCGCTAAGATAGCGGGCTTTCCACAGGCCAGTGTCCTCCTGGTTGGCGATCAGCCAATCCAGGCCCCTCTGGATGTCCGAGTCTTCCCGGCGGAACCCCAGCCACCACAGCGAATCCAGGGCCGAGAGGATGTCCGTCCACCAGAAGGGGCAGCGGATCTTCTCCCAGTAGGAGGCGGCCTGGCGATCGGGGTAGGGGTCCGGCTTGAAGAAGCGCGACTTGAGGAGCCCCCCGGCAGCCCGGGCCTCAGGAGCGTGGCGATACTCCTCGTGGGCCGCGAAGGCGCGCAGTACGATGCCGGTAACCCAGTGGGAGAAGGGCTTGGCTCGGTCGGGCTGGATAGGCTCATCGACCCAGAAGGCTTCTTTGACGGTGGAGGTCCCTTTTGGCACACCGGTGCGCATGGGCAGCGCCCAGCCGCCGTCGTCCTGGCGTTTGGACAGCAGCCACTCGAATATCTTGTCTATGCGCGGGTCACCTCCATAGCTTGCCTTGACCAGCAGCTCGGTGATGCCGGCGGTGTAGTTCGGAGAGTACTGCTCCCGGTAGAGGCCCCGCAGGTCACCTTCATCGGTCTGAAAGCTGAAGAGGAACTCCGCGGCCCTCGGGATGGCCGGATGCTCCCTGCTGAGCTCATACTTTCCCACCAGGTCCATCAGCACCTTGTAGGTCTGAAGCTGGTCGTAGCTCCGTTGCATGCGGATGTCTCTCTTGCCACCGGGGTACCTCCAGGAGCCATCCTCTTGCTGCTTGCGCAGGATCTTCACCACCTGGGGAAGCTCCCAGAGGCTCTCCACCGGCCCGACCTCTTCGCCCAGCAGGTCGCGGCGCACGAAGTACAGAATCGCCTCGTTGCTCGAAGCCTGGAGCAGAGGCAGAGGATCGACGCCAAGATGACCCAGCCAGTCCTCCACCGTTCAGTGACTCCAATCGCCTATCACCAACTCAACCGGCCTTGCCTTGCCGGCTCGTCTGAGCCTGCAACTCATCTCTGGCTCCACCGCTCGAGGCCCACGAAGAGGTAGTACAGCCCCGCGAGGAGGCCGGCGCCAGCCAAAAGGCAGGGCAACGCCGTCAGCAGTTGGTTGAAGCCAAAGACCAAGCCTATTAGCACACCCCCGACTACCACCAGGAGAACAATGGCGGCAAGCAGCAGCCATAGTTCATTGCGCTGGCGCAGACCACGGTAGTCGGTTGGGGGACGATCCTTGGGATTCATCGCCCTCCGTCCGCGTCCGTGGCCACGGGATTGTCCAGTCCCATCACCCGTCGAGACCCGTGCAGCCGGGCCATGCTATCGTCGCAGATGGAACGGTACATCGATGATAGTCCTCTGAAAGCCCTGATGTCGTCGCTGATAGAGCAGCGCGGTTCGGATCAGCCACGCCGTCTGAGCGTGAAGCAGATTCTGCCACCATGTCGCAGGGACAAACTCGGGCAAGATCACCGCTGCCAGTTGCCCGTCATTGTGCTGCAAGTCTGTTTCGTCCAGGAAATCCAGCAACGGCTGAACGATGGAACGGTAGGGCGAAGGGACGACCACCAACGGCACGCCTGGCCACCAGCCCTCCCACCTCTCACGCACGCGCTCCCCCGCACCCGGTTCCAGCTCCACATACACTGCCGTCACGTCGTCAGAAATCGACCTGGCAAAGGCGATGGCATCGACGATCCCCCGATGGACGCCGGCGATAGGGACCACAACCCGCGGACGGGGAGGTACTTTGAGCGAAGGCGGCAAGCCACTGAGCGACAACTCCTTGGCGATCTCCTGGTAGTGAGCGCGCACCCTGAGGAGGGCGACAACGATGATCGGGATGAGCAAAATCGTGATCCACGCACCATCCCTGAACTTGCTGGCCCCCACGACGAGGACCGTTCCCCCTGTGGCCACCGCTCCCACACCGTTGAGCAATGCCTTGAGCCACCACCTTCTTCCCCTCTCGCGCAGCCACAAGACAACCATCCCCGCCTGCGACAGCGTAAAGGCCAGAAACGCACCCACAGCAAACAGCGGCACCAGCGCATGAGTATCACCCTCGAAGAGGAGGATCAGCCCGCCGGTCACCACAGCCAGGGCCAGGATGCCGTTATTGAATACCAGCCGGTCCCCCAGGCTGGCCAGTTGCCGGGGCAGGAAGCCGTCTCTGGCCATGATCGAGGCCACGCGGGGGAAGTCAGCAAAGCTGGTGTTGGCCGCCAC
>DATEXS010000181.1:0-2731 GCA_035256725.1 Anaerolineae bacterium | reverse complement strand
ATCCAGGGGGATATCAAAAGTGAGCAAAGTCAAGATCGCCGTAGTGCAGCCACAATCACACCTCCGCTCTGCCGCTGGTCGCGTTATCGACGATCCCAACGCGCCCGAGGAGAAGAACCTGACCCTGGCCTTCGACTACATCGACAAGGCAGCGAGCCAAGGTGCGCAGTTGGTCGCCTTCCCGGAGCTCTACCCGGGTCCATCGCCCGCATCGGACGCCCTGGCCTACGACGATGTAGTCGCCGGAATGCGCAAGAAGGCCAAAGAGAAGAAGGTCTACGTGCTCTTCGGTGGGGCAAAGCACGAGGGCAAGGGTTTCTACAACCTCTATCATCTGGCGGATCCCCATCGGGACAGCCTTTTCGTCTACGAAAAGATCGTCCCGGCCATGAACGAGGAAACGATGTTCAGGGGAAAAGAGCCTGGCCTGGTGGAGACTGATCTGATGAACATCGGGCTGCTGATCTGCTGGGAGGCCTGGTTCCCCGAGCTGGCCAGGTCATTGGCCATGCGAGGCGCCGACATAGTGTTTTTCCCCACTGGAGGCCTGATCTACGAACTCCACGACGTGTGGAGGGCCATCCTCCAGGCCAGAGCGGCGGAGAACACCATCTATACCGCATCCTGTGTGAACATCTGGGGCGTGGAGGCCGGCATGAGCTACGTCTTCAGCCCCGAGGGCGAGGTAGCGGGCCTCACCGCCGAGGGCATCAACTACGCCGAGGTGGACCTCGACCGCCTGCATCGCATGAAAACTGAGGATGAGGAGTTCACCGTGCCCAAGGCTTACCGTACCATCCCTGGCACTCTCCGAGTCCTCAACGATCAAGTGTCCACCATCTACCACCAGGCCGCCAAGGCCCACTTCCAGCAACGGGAGGGCTAGATTGAGCATTCTGATCAGCGGCTGCGCCATATTGGACGAAACCCAGCCCGATGGATACCTGTCGAGTCAGAATATCCTCATCGAGGGGAACAGGATCTCCAAGATCACCTCAGCGAACATCCCGGAGGAGGGTATCGATCGAGTTCTCGAGGGCAAGGATCGGCTGGCTATACCGGGCCTGATCAACGCCCACACCCACTCTCTCGAGAACTTCTCCAAAGCTACGAAGGAAAAGATGCCTCTGGAATTGTGGCTCCTGGACCTCTTCCTGCTGGGGGGTTTCGGTCCCAGGGAGATCTACCTGGCGGCCATGCTGGGTGCCATGGAGATGCTGAAGACGGGGACCACCGCCGTTTTGGATCATCTGGCCCTAGGCAACGATCTGACGGCGGAAGCTCTGGACGCAGCCATGCAAGCCTACGCCGACTCCGGCATCCGGGGCGGAGTAGCCCCTCTAATCCAGGACGACGACCAGGTCCTAAGAGCCGCCGTGGCAGCCCGGCCTGGACTTCGCCCGCTGCTGGGGGAGAACCAGGAGCTCATGACCGCCGCCGAATACCTTGAGTTGCTGGACTGGTTCTTCCGAAAGTGGCATCTGACTGAAGGTGGAAGGCTGCTCTGCTTTGCCGGGCCCGGCGGATTCCAGTGGTGCAGCGATGAACTGCTCCAGGGTTCACTGGAGGTGGTCAAGCGGTATGGTAGCGGTTGGCACATGCACCTGGTGGAGACCAAGTTGCAGGCCTTGGTCTGCTTCGACCGCCACGGCAAGTCGGCAGCCCAGGCCATGAAGGAACGAGGCCTCCTGGGACCTGAGGTGTCTTTGGCGCACTGCGTCTGGTTGGACGACCACGACATCGACCTGCTCGGTGAGTCCGACAGCCGCGTCGTACACAATCCAGCCAGCAACCTGCGCATAGGGAGCGGTTTCGCCCCCGTCATCGAGATGTTGGAGAGGGGCGTCAAGGTAGCCCTGGGCACCGATGGTTCAGCTAGCAGCGACAATCAGATCATGTTCGATGCCATCAAGCTGGCCGCGCTCATTCATAACGTAAGGAGCACCGATCACCATCGCTGGCCCTCGACGAGGGATGTCCTTCGTATGGCCACCGTCAACGGAGCCGCTGCTCTGGGTATGGAGGCCGAGTTGGGGGAGTTGAAGCCTGGGAAGATCGCCGATATTGCCCTGTTGGACACCGGCACCCTTCTCTTCACGCCTCTCAATGACGCCTTCCACCAGTTGGCGTATTGTGAGAATGGCAGCTCCGTGCGTACCGTGATTGTTGACGGGAGAGTAGTCGTGGAGGACGGGCAAGTCCTCACCGCGGATGAAGAGAGCATCCGCGAGGAGGCCCAGGAGGCCTGGGGCAGGATGTACAGCAAGCTCCCAGCGTTGCGCGCAGAGACAGCACCGCTGGTGCGGGAGTTCGAGCTGTACCAGCAGGAGATGATCAATAGGGAGTTCCACCTAGACAGGTTCTGAGAGCGCAATGGAAAGAGCAGCACTGGTCGAGCTGTCCAAGCGGAAACCGCTCACTCCCTTCACTTTGGATGAGGGTCTGACTTTCTACTGCCCGCAGGAAAACCTGGAGGCCTTCGACCACCCTGTCGTGGCCGACTGGCATCGCTTTTTGACCACAGCCTACGAGCCACCGGCCAACGAGGTGGACAAGGTGATGCTCATCCTTCCTTGCACCAAGGACAAGCCATACATCATGAGCAAGGAACATCTGGCGGTGAACAGCCACCTCCTCAACATCGGCCTTGAACCACTGGGGGACGCCGCTGTGCCTGAAGGACTGTACAGTCATCTTCCGCCCGAATGCGATAGGGCGACTCTGAACAACG
>DATEXS010000180.1:0-2092 GCA_035256725.1 Anaerolineae bacterium | reverse complement strand
TGCTATCGCCGAAGATGGCAGCACGTACATCTCTGAGCAGGCCGCCCGCTGGATTCCGGCACCAACCGTCCAACGTATCGTCGAGGAGCAGAAGCGGGAGCTGAGGAGAAGGGTCCAGGCGCTCAGGAGTGGTGCGGAGCTGCCGAGGATCGAAGGCCGAACGGTCATCCTCGTGGACGACGGCATCGCTATGGGCTCGACCATGCGAGCCTCCATTGAGCTGTGCAGGAACGAGAAGGCAAGAAAGATCGTGGTGGCCACCCCGGTTGCCGGCGAGCGTGTGGCCAGGCAAATCGAGATTCTGGTGGACGAACTCATCATCCTGGAGACGCCGCCCTTCTTCCGGGCAGTGGCCCAGGTCTACCGGAACTGGTACGATGTCTCCGATCACGAAGTTCTCCAGACCCTGGAGAAATGGCGGAGGGAACACCCGGCCGGCCGGTTCTCCCCTCAGCAGGCTGCCGATGGGCACTCAGGAAAACGAGCCTGAGGCCACACGCCACGTGGGCCGAACGCACTCCGGCCCTGGCCTGCGGTCTGGTCTCGGCCCCTCCGAGGTTGTCTTCGCGAACCTGTTCGCCTCCTCTCTGCCTGAACGGTGCTGGAAGCCAACCCGATTCCAACCCTTACAACCAATCCCAAAGTCACCGCCAACCAGATACGGCGGTTGCGGGCTGCGCTTTTGCGATAGTATGGGTGTAGCGCTGTCCTCGGTTATCTAAGGGGGCGCGCACTGAACGCCCTTACGGCTCGAAGAACCCTGGCCGGATCTCCTCACAGTCTTGAAGGTCGCATCACTGTGAAGAGCTCAGGGCCGTAGACACCTGAGAGGAGAGGACCGCATGGAGATGACGGGAAAGCGAATCGGAGTCCTCGCTGAGGACGACTACGAGGACCTTGAGCTGTGGTACCCCGTGCTGCGGCTTCGTGAGGCTGGGGCAACGGTGAGCATCGTGGGCATGCCCGGTCACGAAGTGTACTACAGCAAACACGACTACCCGGTGGAGGTCGAGGTCACCGCCAACGCGGTCTCACCGCAGGATTTCGACGCCATAGTTGTGCCGGGGGGCTACGCGCCTGACCGGATCCGTCGCCACCAGCCCATGCTCGGCCTGGTCAAGGGGGTTTTCGACAATGGAGGTGTGGTGGCCTTCATCTGCCACGCCGGATGGGTGCCTATCTCGGCAGGCATCGTCAAGGGCAAGCGAGTGACCTCGGTTTCTTCGATCAAGGATGACCTGATCAACGCCGGCGCAAAATGGGAAGACCAGGAAGTCGTCCAGGACGGATCACTGATCAGCTCGCGGGGGATTCCAGATCTCCCCGCTTTCTGCCGCACAATCATCGCCGCGCTGGGGTAACGCGGCCCGTCAACATCTCTGGGGCCAGCGGAGGAGGCTGGCGAGGAGACAACCATGAGAGCCAGAGTAGATGGCGAAGAATGCATTGGAGATGGGAGCTGCGAGAACATAGCACCCCGCTATTTCGAGCTGGACGACGAGGGCCTGGCCAGGGCGGTCAAGAATCCGGTGGCCGAGGAGGACGAGGCTGTGGTCCGGGAGGCCGCTGAAGCATGCCCGGTGGACGCCGTTATCCTGGACAATGAGGAGGGGAGCCAAATCTACCCCTAAGCATCACCCCAGCGGCAAGCAGGACACGACACCGCTTCCCAAGAGGGGGCTTGGGTCGAGTCGCGATCTCGCAGCGCTCCACGGAGCCAGCACATTGGTACAAGACCTAAGGAGAGCAGAATGGCAGAGATAGAGCGTAGGGCCAAAGCGGCCTGGCATGGTGACCTCAAGACCGGTCGGGGCTTCTTGAGCACCGAAAGTGGAACCCTCGACAACGAGCTGTATACCTTCGGAACGCGCTTCGAAAATGCCGTCGGCACTAACCCCGAGGAGTTGATAGGTGCCGCCCATGCTGGCTGCTACAGCATGGCCCTCGCAGTCACCCTGAGCAGCCACGGCTACACGCCTGAGCGCATCGAGACCGACGCCACAGTGACCCTGACCCGACAGCCCCAGAACGGATTCCGCATCACTAAGGTCCGCCTGGATGTCCGGGCTAGGGTTCCTGGTGCGGACGAGGA
>DATEXS010000179.1:0-6909 GCA_035256725.1 Anaerolineae bacterium | reverse complement strand
CGTCCCGCCACGCTTGATAGGACGCATCTCATCCACCGGCACCCTCTCCCCTATACACAGCCCCCCCGTACCCTGAGGCCCGAAGAGCGCCTTGTGCCCTGCGAAGGCCAGCAGATCCACACCCGTGGCCTCCATGTCCATGGGGTACGCACCGGCCGTTTGAGCAGCGTCCACCAGGAGGAGCACATCGTGGCGCCTGGCGATCTCTCCGGCCTGGGCGATAGGAAGGACGGTTCCCACCACATTCGACGCGTGATTGAGAACGATCATCCTGGTGTGGGGCTTCACTGCCGACTCCAAATCCGAGGCGTCCAGAAACCCCTCCGACGAACAGGCCACAACCTCGACCTCGACGGATCCGGCCTGTTCCAGGGCGCGTAGCGGCCGCATCACGGAGTTGTGCTCCATGCTGCTGGTGACCACGTGATCCCCGGGGCGGAGCAGGCCGTTCAGGGCCAGGTTCAACGCCTCGGTGCAGTTGAGCCCGAACACTATGTGCAGAGGGTCGGCCACGTTGAACAACCGGGCGAGGGCCTCACGAGTGTCGTAAACTATCCGGCCGGCCTCGATGGACAAGTGGTGGGCCGAACGTCCCGGATTGGCGCCCACCTCGGTCATGAATCGAGACATAGCCTCAAGGACAGCGGCCGGCTTCGGCCAGGAGGTAGCCGCGTTATCGAAGTAGATCATCTGTAACACTCCGTGGAGTACAGGGGAAGAGGATGTTTCCCTCCCTCTCCCAGAATAGCGAGTCCGCGTCGCCGACAGAACCCACAGCTCAAGGAGAGGAAGATTCCGGGGAGAAACCTAGAGGATACGCAGCCCGAATCGGCCTCGTCTCGAGGGAGCAGGTCCTGGCCATCTGGCGACGGTATCAAGAGAAGCCTGATGCAGCCCGTGCATCGCGCCAAGGGCCTGGCTTCAGCCCATTCAGGTGAATGACACTAGCCGACGCGCGATCCAGCGTTTCACGCCTGCTCACCTCCTTTCACAGCCGACTTGTCGTCCCCACAAGGGTACGCCAACAATCATACTACACCTTACACCAACAAGAGTCAACCCCTGTCAGGCGGCCCCCCAAGGGCTTCTGCGAGCGCGGCCGGGCCCTCCTCGCCGACTCACTTCCTCTGACCGGGTACCCCCCCGGGCCCGCATGCTTCTGTAGACAACAGAGCGTGAGAGAAGCAGTTCTTCTCGTGGAGGCATGGTTACCCAGGACGACGATCAGCTAGGGAGAGATGACACGGCCAGTCTACCCGCTCCTAGCCACCTCTAAACAGCCTTCGCGCCACCGCACGCGCCCGTCTCATCGCCACCGGAGACCGATCCCGCGCCAATCAGATCGCTCAAGGATCGCTCAAGGATCTCTTCCACCAAGCCTGGGATCTCCGACCTCTCCGCTGGCGGGACATCCTGCTTCAATTTCTCCACCAGGTCCAGGTAGTGGCGCATCGCGGCCAAGCGATCCCCGAGAGCCAGCAGCGCATCCACGATCCCTCTGTGTGCCGCTTCCAGGTAATAGTCCTGGTCGATAGCCTTCCTGTAAAGCTCCAAAGCGACCTCGGGTGCGCCCTGCCCGGCATACCAGTGAGCCCTGGTCAGCGCAGCCCCTGTGTACAGATGGCTCAGTCTCAGCCGGGTCGGCTCGCACCACTCCGAGAACCAGCCCTCCAGGTACTCGCCCCTATAGAGGCCCACTGCTTCCGCGTACAGCTCCTGGGCCATCTTCTGGTCCGGCGTCTCCCTGGCCCGCTTTACCAGCGCCTCGAACTCGGCAACGTCGTAGTCCCATAGCCGGAAATCAGCTATCTGATAGATATCGTCGTCCCAGACGATGGCCTCTTTTCCCAGGGCCTGCCGACATCTGTAGAGGGTGGAGTGGAACAACCCGTCTCCGCTGGGCCCATCGCACTCCGAGAACAAGGTTTCCACGATCTGCTCCTTGGTCAGTCCCTCCGGATGCTCCAGGAGCAGGAAGAAGAGTTCTGTGGCACGTCTGGACCCCCAATCGCTTCGGGCTATCTTGCGCGGCCCGAGGTGCACACAGGGGTGACCGAGTGCCTGTGCTCTGCGTGTTGGCGACTGGACCATCCTCCGTCCTCGGCTACGATTCGCCACCCGAGCTTAATCCTTCGCTGTGTGCGGCCCTCGCAGACCCAGGTGGCAGTTCACCCACCAGCCCCGCTCGATTATGGCACAGCCCATCAAGGCTGTCAAGCGTTCGTGCCACATTTAGTGTGAATCGCACATCCGCCCACTGTATGTGGCCTGTCTTCTGGGCGCGAGCCAGATGAAGGCCCGCCCCGACGATTGCTGCGAGGGCGCGCCGGCAACCAGCGACGAACGGTCGAGTCCCGGAGGCTCGGCTACCTCACCGCATCGTAGCATAAGCCCTCGTGGCTGCGTGTCTTCCTCCCTGCCCTTGTTTGCATAAGGGAGGTCTGCTACCATACCAGCTAGACCAACACGTAGAAACGAGGAGGCAAGCAGGTGGCAAAGACGAGGAAGGGACCTTCCACCTATCTCTATCCGGTGCCGGTGGTCCTGGTGACCTGCGGCGCGGAGAAGCCCAACATCATCACCCTGGCCTGGGTGGGCACAGTCTGCTCCGATCCCCCCATGGTAGGTATCGCCGTGCGGCCTGACCGCTATTCGCACGCCCTGATAGAGGAGACCGGGGAGTTCGTGCTCAACATCCCCGGAGAGGAGCTACTGTGGGAAACGGACCATTGCGGACAGGTCTCGGGCCGCGAGATCGACAAGTTTGCCGCTACCGGCCTTACCCCAGAACCGGCGGCCGAAGTGAGTACCCCTCTGATCGCGGAATGCCACGTCAATATGGAATGCAAGGTGCGGCAGAAGCTGGAGCTCGGCGCCCACGACCTCTTCCTGGGCGAGATAGTAGCGGTCCACGTGAACGAGGAAGTACTTGACGAGGGTGGAAAACGCATCGACTACAGCAAAGCCAGCCCCTTTGTCCTGACCTTCGCCGAATACCGGGGCCTGGGCGAGCCTCTAGCCAAGTACGGCTGCTCTGTCAAGCGGTAGCCGCTGCACCCTGCTATGAGGCATCAGCCTTGAGGGAGACGGCCTCGTACACTTCAGCCTTTTCGGCTCGTCTTTCCATCCGCATCCGGCCCAGCGGCTTGGCTTCTACATACTCCTTGACCTGGTCATACGTGGCCCGACTCAGGAGGATCTGTTGACCCTTGGCGCGCTCCTGAATTCTGAAGGCCACGTTTACGGTGTCTCCGATGGCGGTGTAGTTCATCAGGGCCTCGCTTCCCACGTTGCCCACCACCGCTGCGCCGGTATTGATGCCAAAGCCAAACTGGAGGGCTGGTTCCATGGGGTGCCGGCACAAGCGTTCCTGCACGTCAAAGGCGGTCTTGACGGCTCGTAACGCGTGATCGGGTTGGTCCAGCGGTGCGTTGTAGAGGGCCATGACAGAGTCACCCATGAACTTATCGAGGACGCCGCCGTGGGCGAAGATGGACTCGGTAGCCAGCGCCAGATACCCGTTCACCACGTCTACGAGGTGCTCCGGAGACATCTTCTCCGCCAGCGCTGTGAATCCCCGCAGGTCCGCGAATAGGATGCTCACCTCGCGTCGGTCGCCCCCCAGGATGGCACGAGAAGGATCGTCGATCAGGTATCGGGCGACTTGCGGTGGCAGGTACAGCTCGAACAACTCACGGGTCGTCTCTTCCAGCTCCCTGATCCGTCGGTAGCTGGCTTCCAGTTCTCCGTAACGCTCCTGCAACTCGCGGTGAGCCGCCTCCAGCTCCACTTGAAGACGCTCTCGCTCCCTGCGTAGCCTGGAGCGTTCCAGAACCCTCTCCAACCTGATGAAAGCCTCCTCATAGTCCAGGGGCTTCATCAGATAGTCATCAGCGCCAGCGGTCAGCGCCTTAACCGCCATCTCCTCGGAGCCAAAAGCGGTCACCATGACCACGCCGATTAGCTGGTCTCGCTCCCTGATCTGCTGCAAGACGTCGATGCCGTCCATTCCCGGCATCATGATATCAAGAAGAATCGCCTCGGGCTGGTGCTCCGCCAGGGCCCGCAGCGCCTCAGCACCATTGCCGGCGGTGACCACCTCATATCCCACCCTCTGCAGAAGCTGCGCCGTGACATCGCGAAACGCCTCGTTATCGTCTGCCAGAACTAAGCAAGCACCCATCGCGTTCCCCTGCCCTGATGAACTGAAGGGGCAAGCCGGCTCACAAGCCACTACCCGACGCCGTCTCTAGAGATAGCCTAGCGCCTTCAGCCTGTCCTCGAGGATTCTCTCCTCTTCCTCGCTGTAGACCTGGTCTTCTTCCCGCGCAGCAGCCGGCACGTATCCCAGGTCTTCAAGTCTGGCGAGGATCTTGGCCACGCTCTCCTCCGGGGTCTCCCGGTCAGAATGGACGACCACCTCGGCATTGAGGGGCTCCTCGTAAGGATCGGAAACCCCCGTGAAGTTCTCGATCTCTCCTTCCAGCGCCTTCCGGTACAATCCCTTCACATCCCGTTCAACGAGCACCTCCAGAGGGCACTGGCAATACACCTCCACAAAACGCCCGATATCCTGCCGTATGAAATCCCTCACCTCTCGATATGGCGAGATGGCCGATCCGATGGCCACCACCCCGTTTCTGGTGAGGAGTTTGCAAACGAAGCCGATACGTTTGATGTTGATGTCCCGGTCTTCCTTGCTGAACCCCAATCCCTTGCTCAGATTGGTCCGCACAACGTCGCCGTCCAGCACCTCGACCTTGAGCCCCTTATCTCGCAGGATACTCTCCACCGCCCGCGCCAGCGTCGTCTTCCCGGAGCCGGACAGCCCCGTGAACCATAGCGTAAAGCCTTGCTGCTCCATGAGCTACTGCACTATCCCTTTCTGTAGGCTATTCTCTTGCCCTGCATGTCGGCCGGAATTGGCAAGCCGAAGAGGTCGAGGACCGTCGGAGCCACATCCATCAAATGGAGTCCCTCCACCTTGCCCCTGCCGCCCTGCCGGGGATCGTACATGATGTAGATGCCCCGCTGGTCATGGTTGGCGTCGTCGGGCCCGATATCGTTCTCGCGAGTATGAATCCTTCCATGTCCCAGGCTGCCCACGGAGCGCCAGGCCAGATTGCCAAAGTAGATCAGCAGATCTGGCGGTACGTTCCTGCACTCCACATAGACATCCTGTGGTTTGTAGGCCACAGTCCCTATGTTGGCCCCGCTCTCATCAGCAATCTGCGACAGCTTCTCCACGATTTCGTCCCTGACCCGCTCGTACTCCTGAGAGGGAATCGAACCCTCAGGTTCCCTGCCTTGCACATTCATGAACAGGCGGCCGTAGTACCCGCCAGCACCCCAGGCCTTGGTGCGCTTCCAATCTATCTCCACTTTCTCCAGAGGCACGATGCCCGCCGGTTCTTCCTTCAGAGAGAGGTAGCCCTCCTGCCTGAGCCACTCGTTGATACAGATGCCGCCCTCCATGTGCCGGGCTCCATGGTCCGACACGACCAGGGTGACGGTATCATCACCGACCATACCCAAGAGCTCCCCGATTTGGCCATCCAGGTACTTGTAATAGTCCTCGATGACGCTCGCGTAGGGCGAGCCTGGCTTATGCTTCGGGTGTTGTGGGTCGAAGAACTTCCAGAAGGCGTGGTGGATGCGATCTACACCCATCTCCACCAGCATGTAGAAGTCCCACTCCTTCTCCTGTAGCAGGTACTTCGCTACCTTGAACCGCTTCTCGGTCATCTCGTAGATCTGCCCCAGCAGATCGTCCTTCTCCTCCGTACGGAAGTTCTCCACGTCGAGCATGTACTCGCCGACCAGGGCCTCAATCTCGTCCTTGAGGTCCGCAGGGTAGGTATACTGGCTCTGCGTGCTAGGCGTGAGGAATGAGGTAATGATATAGCCGTTGGTGGGCTTCACCGGGTAAGTTTGGGGCACGCCCACCAACACGCTCTTCCTCCCAGCCCGAGAGAGGATGTCCCACACAGTGTCCTCTGTAATCGCTTTGGAGTTGGCGATGCGCATTCTGTCGTAGGAGTAGTCGGCCCGGTTGCGGAATCCATAGAACCCCAGCCGGCCGGGATCCTTGCTGGTCATCATCGAGGCCCAGGCAGGCACCGTGATGGGCGGGATGGTGCTCTCCAGTTCCCCGTATGTTCCGCCCTCCATCAGCTTCCCTATATTGGGCAGCCTGTCCCTCCACTGCTCGAAGACCAGTTGAGGGGTCGCACAGTCCAGGCCGATCACCAGCACCCTGCGCTTTCCATCCGCAAGCCTGCGTGCCGCCTGCTCTCGCTCCCTTTTCACACGCATGCCGTCGATGAGGATCTTGCTCACCTCGGGACGCGTGAACTCCTCGGGCAGCATCTCGCCGCGGCTCACCCGCTCCCTGACCTCTGTTCCACTCATCATCACGTGGTCATCGGGGCCATGCGGACAGGTCTTCACGGAGACCAGGCCGCCGCACTTCCGGCAATAGAACATGTGCTCAAAGAACAGCGGGGTGATACCTATCTCTGAGGCTGCGAAATCGTCGAAGATCAGTTGGGCATCGTAGGTGCCGTAGTAGCCACCAACCCCGGCGTGATCCCGGCCCACGATGAAGTGGGTGCAGCCGTAGTTCTTCCGGGCCAGGGCATGCAGAATGGCCTCGCGAGGGCCAGCGTAGCGCATGGCCGCGGGGAAGACGCCCAGGACTACCCTGTCGGGCGGATAGTAATCGCGCAGCAGGGCCTGATAACTCGTCATCCTCACATCCGCTGGGATGTCGTCGGATTTCGTCTCCCCGACCAAGGGATGGAGGAGCAAGCCGTCGCAGACCTCCAGCGCTGTCTTCTGAATGGCCTCGTGGGCCCGATGGATGGGGTTGCGGGTCTGGAAGGCCACAATGCGGCGCCAGCCCCTCTG
>DATEXS010000178.1:0-6964 GCA_035256725.1 Anaerolineae bacterium | reverse complement strand
AAATGTCAAATGGGTGCCCTGGGGCCGGGCTCAGGGCGCAGGCAGCTCAGCATGCATCCTTCCCAAGGGGCTCATCCTTCGATACACCCTCCGGGCACTCAGGATGAGCCCCGGGGTGCGGCAAAGAAAAGAGCCTCGGGGAATCAACCCCGAGGCTCTTTCGTGATCGCGTTAGCTCACGCCTGCGCTCGGCCTAGTAGCGATCGCGGCCGCCGCCGCCGAAACTCTGGCGAGGGGCTGCCTCGGTCACCACCACGTCGGTGGCTCTCGGCCCACGCTGGTCTTGCTCGATGGAAAACTCCACCTTGTCGCCCTCGTTCAAAGAACGGGGTCCACCAGCGCGAATGCCCGAGAAGTGTACGAACAGGTCCTTGCCCTCATCACGGGTGATGAAGCCGTAGCCCTTGCCCGCATTGAACCACTTCACGGTGCCTACGCCTCTTTGCTCTGACATAGCTGCTCTCCTTTCCCAGATTTCGAAGGTGCGGCTGTGCGTCAGGAGGCCTGGGCCTCCAGCCAGATCAGCACTTACACAACGCCGCTCAGTCCAGGATCAGACAACAGCCAGAGGCAAGTTACTTTCACCTGTGACAAGCAAGGTCAGTGTGTACCTTCTTAGCCGAAGTATACGGGAAATATCCGCTTTTGTCAAGTGCGGTGGGAAGATCCGGAAGAACACCCTGGCCATCGCGCCCAGAACCTTCTACCCTCCCGGAGGCTACTAATAGGAAGAGGGCCCCAGGATATCCTGAGGCCCTCTCGTTGTTTGCGCTTGGTGGCGCCGGCCAGACCTAGTAGCGCTCGCGGTCGTAACCTTGGCTCTGGCGCGGAGCGGCTTCGGTGACCACCACGTCGGCAGCCCTGAGCCCGCGCTGATCCTGCTCGATGGTGAACTCGACCTTGTCGCCCTCGTTTAGATAGCGGGGTCCGCCGGGCCGGAGGCCCGAGAAGTGCACGAACACATCCTTGCCTTCGTCGGGGCTGATGAAGCCGTAGCCCTTGCGCTCACTGAACCACTTGACAGTGCCAGTGGTTCTTTCCTCTGCCATAGCTGTTTCTCCCTCCTTTCCTGCGGTTTGAAGGAGGGGCTGTGCCTTACAAGTCTCAGCTACTGTACGCATCCAGCACTTACACAACGCGCCGCGCCGTCCAAGGTGAGAAAACAGCTACGGGTGAGCGTGTTCCACCTGCGACAGGCAGGGTCAGTGTGTACCTTCTTGTCTAAAGCTAGCACAAATGGCCACGGCTGTCAAATGGGCAAAAACGGCGCAAGTTGCCCTAAGGGACGTGTCTGTGGACCTGCGGTGTTATTGGCGTTGGTTTTGCACGCCACCCGCAGGGTGATAGCGGCGCACGCCTCGGCCAGTACGAGGTTATGGTGCGACCGGCGCGACCAGGCCCAGGGAACGCGCCGCCAACTGGATGAGCAGCGCGCGGACGGCAGGTCCGAGCGCTGTGCTCAAACGTGAAGGAAGTGGGGTGCTTCGGAAGGGCATGCCGTAAGCCTGCGTCAGCCCTCTCAGGCTGTCAGCAACTCAGGCAGGGATTCGGGGTGAGCGGCCAGGCCGGTGCGCTGCGCCTCGGCCCACAGTCGCTGGTCGAAGGTGGAGAAGGTGACCTGCTCGCCCATCATCTCCTGCCACAGGCTGGCCGCCGCTAGCTGGACGGCGTCGTAACCACGAAGCTGCTGTTCCCAGGCCAGGCTGTCTGCACGGGTGATCAGCAGGTCGGTAACCTGTAGCAGGACTAGGTCGGGCCAATCCTCTCTGAAGGCCTGGAGACTTGCCCAGGCCTCCTCCTGAGTGAGGGCCTTCACGCGCACCGCCTTAGCCAGGGCGGCCGCTACCTCCACCCGGCTCAGCAGAACCGTGCCCACCAGCGCTGCATTTTCCAAGGCGCGGGCCACCTCCTCCGACCCTGGCTCCTCCACGTAGCGTTTGACCAGGGCGCTGGAATCCAGGTAGAGGATCAATCTCGATCCTCCAGCAATAGCTGAGAGAGCATCTTTCCGCCGCGAATGCGGGCGACAGGCTCCCTGGCGCGCAGTCTACGTCCACTCCAGGAGACCAGACCTGCCCGGGCCAGTTCCTCCGCGCGTCGGTGCACCGACGGTCGAAGGGGAACAATGCGCCCAATGGGCTGGCCCCGCTCGGTGATGACCAGCGTAGCCCCCGCCTTGACCTGCCGCAAGTAGGCGCTGAGCCGGGCCTTGAGTTCCCGTATCCCTACTGACATCTCGCCCATCTCCTCACCTCTGCTGCTCCTTGTAGTCACATCATATCACAAGAGGCCACAACAGAACAAGCTGTCGGACATGCCCGATGTGGGAGGGCAGAGACGCTGGAGTAGCGAGGTTCAGTCCATCACGACGACCGGGTCGATATCTGACGACTCCACCATGGCCTTGATGCCCTGCTTCACCGACTCGACCAGTTGCTTGTAGACCGCGGGGTCGCGGCTCTCCAGGGAGGAGAGCTGGGCCTTCACCTGGTCCACCCTGCCCTGGTGAGGGAGGATCAACTCCTCGTTGGCCGACCAGTGGACCTTGTCCGGGCGGAAGCGCAGCTCCTCCTTGTCGACGTTGAGGTAGCCCTGCTCCGCCAGTCCCTTCTTGGTAATCGCTACCAGTTCGATCCAAGGATTGGGACAGGTGCCGCCGGTGATCCTGCTAATGAGGCCCTTGACCCGGTCCTGCTGGGGGTCGCCGGTGAGGTTGTCGCAGATAGCTGCCTCCATGCCATAGAGGGTTTCCTGGGGCGATTGGAGCCGGGTCACCAGTATGTCCTTGGAGGTGAACAGCCCTAGCTTCTTTTGCTCGGCCGCCTCTAGTCCCACGTGGCCTTTGCTGGCCAGGTCGGCGAGGGCGGCGATCAGCAGTTGCTCGCCCAGCTCGCTGAGCTTGACCTTGCTACCTCCGTAAACCAACGGGTGTCCGCCCAGGCGCGCCTTCCCGGCAAAGCGCTCTCCGAAGAGGTAGACGACGTCGCTGGCCGAGGGGCCTCCTTCTGTCACCATCTTATGGTCCTCCTTGTGCTGCTGAGCTATTTATGTCGCGGTCGCGCCGCTTGTCATGAAAGAAACTCATGGCTTCTTTGTAGCTGCACTTGAGGGTGGTTCCTGCGTCCTGAGGCGCGAGTACGGGCACGGTTGATGGGTCTTATTACCTGTGGCGTCTCGAATAGCGCCGAGTTCTGGGTTTTTCCCTCATGGCCCTGATGCCTTCCTTCACCGACTTGGCCAGTTGCTCGTACAGGGCCGGGTCGCGGCTCTCCAACGAGGATAGCTGGGCCTTGACCTGGTCCACCCTGCCCTGGTGAGGGGAGATCAGCTCCTCGTTGGCAGACCAGTGGACCTTGTCCGGTCGAAAGCGCAGCTCTTCCTTGTCGACGTTCAGGTAGCCCTGCTCGGCCAGGCCGCTCTTGGCCAGAGCTACCAGGTCGCTCCAAGGGTTGAAGCGTTTGCCTCCGATAATCCTGGCGATGAGGGACCTGACCCGGTCCTTCTTGGGATCTCCCCTGAGGCTGTCCCAGACGGCCGCGTCCAGGCCGTAGAGGGTTTCCTGCGGCGAGCCGAGAGGGGTCACCAGTACGTCTTTGGAGGTGAACAGGCCCAGCTTCTTGTGCTCGACCACCTCCAGGCCCAGGTAGCCTTTGCTGGCCAGGTCAGCGAAGGCCGCAAGCAGCAGTTGCTCGCTCAATTCTCCGACATCGACCTTGTTGCCCCCGTAGACCAACTGTTCGCCGCCCGGGCGCGTCTCCCCGACAAAGCGGTCTCCGAAGAGATAGACGACGTCGCTGGCCGAAGGGCCTCCTTCTGTTACCATCTTATGGTCCTCCTTGTGCATACGCGAACTGGTGCTGGCATGTCGGCTCGTGAAGTCCCGCCCCAACGCCTCGCTATCGGTGGGCAAGATTTGCGCAGACTACGGAGTCTCAAGAATCGGCGAGCATCACACTTGCCGGAGGATCGTCTAGGCTCTTTCCAGCCGGTTCTCCGGCGTGCGCCCCAGGATCAAAACGTCGGGGTCGATATCGGCGCCGTTGGGCCAGACTATAGTTCCCAGCTCGTCATCCACGCGTACTTGTCGAAACAGAGCCTGGCTCTGACGGAGTGGATCGAAGATGGGGCCTTGCATATATGGAGTCAGGTCCACCGTCTTCTCGCTTCCGTCGGTGAGCCCGAGTCGGACGGTATGGCCTTCCAGAATTTCCACACTGTTGATTCTCAGCACGGTGACGCTCCTCGCTATTCTAGCGGTGGTATGGCGTCCAGGGCCAAACCCTGGCGCGCCCGCTCACTGTTGGACCCAACCGCATGCTCCTCGTGGGCTTCCGCATCTCCGCGACCCAGGGTGGCTTTGCCGGCCGTTCACGGGGCCACGGTCACGACATACTCGTAGTAGTGGGTGCCGGCCGGGAAGGTATCGGTGCCGTCGTAGAGTTCCGTGTCAAAGGTGACCTCGTTGAGCAGGGTGTGTATCCCCTCTGGCCAGTCGGTCACCAGGGCGTAGTACAGCCGGCACTCCAATCCGTCGGAGCTGTCCTCCATCACGGCGAACTTGGACGGGGGCACCCCATACCCGTTGACGGTGGAGTCCACGGTGATGTGCTCCCAGTTCTCCATCAGAAGCTCCTTGGTGGTGGTGCACCAGCCATAGACCCAGAGGAGGTCTTGCGATTCTGCCAGGGAGATGGTGTAGGTGTAGGTCTCGCCCGCCTGGGAGGTAACTTCGTACCCCTCCTCGGCCAGCTCCTGCAACCAGGGGGTCCCCGCGGCCAGGGCGGCCTGCGACTCCAGCGTGGAGCCGATCCTGGGCTGCGATTTCTCCAACTCGGCAGGGGGAGTTGGTTCGCCCCGTTGCTCCTCCGGCTCCTCGTCCAGGCCTACCCCCTCGCCAGCCTCGCCCGCGGAGCAGAGAGTAACCCGGTCGTTGTCCACGCAGCCGGCGAAGTCGGCGAGGGCCAGGCGGTCCAGGGCTCCCATGGCCGCGTCGCCATCCTCTGCCAGGGCGATGACCACCACCCGGTCTTCGGCCTGGTCGACCAGGAAAAGGGTGGTGCCCTGCAGAGGGACGGCGCCCAGCCCTTCGATCTCGATGGTGTCCCGGGCCTGCTCTTCCTCCTGTGCCGTCGGTGTGGGGGTGGCGCGCGCCTCTTCTTCTTCTACTATGGTGATCGCCACCCCGGCATCATCCAGGTAGTCCTGCACCAACTCCACGTCGTCGAAGGTTCCCACGTAGAGGACGTCGTGGTCGGGGTCCGCCCCGTCACTTAGACTAAGGGTGAGGTCGGCCAGGGCTAGCACCGCGTCCAGTGAGCTGGCCTTGGCCACCAGGCGCGGGTCGACGAACTCACCAGAGATCTGTACCAGGTCCACGGGCCGCTGGAAGAGATAGGGGAAGTCCCTCAGGTGCCAGACACGCTCTGCGCTGATGAGCCAGTCGGCGATGCTGCTCAGGAAGCGGTCGTTGTCTGCCATGGTGTGGTAGGGTGCGCTGAGGACGGTGAGGTCGCCCAGGGCCATGACCTTGCCCTCAGCGGACAAGACGGCGCCGGCCAGCGTGCTCTCGCCGGTGCGCAGGTCGGAATGAGTATTCTCGTCGCCAACGAGGATAGCTTGCCCGTCGCTCTGCACCGAGTGGGCAGCGAAGAAGACCACCGTCTCCAGCCCCTCGGTTAGGGGGTGTTCGGCCTCGCCCACGGACAGTTTGACGTTGCGGTAGTTGGCCTCGTTTTCCACCACGTTGTAGAGATAGTCGTCGAAGTAGACCACGCCCAGGGGGTTGGCCAGGCTGTTGATGGCGGGGACGGCGCTGGGGGGCATGAGGATATCAGCTAGTGCCTCGTCTTCCGGCACGGGTATCTGGCGTGTGGGATCGGCCACCAGCAGCACTCGGCCTCCGTCCTCCACGAAGTCCAGGATAGCGGCCACCTCGGCGTCGGTGTGTTGGAGGGTGGGCGCGGCGACTATCAGGGCGACAGCCCCCTGAAGCTCGTATTCGAGGAAGGTGGTGAAGCCGTCGTAGGTGCGCAGGCTGGCGCCTCGCGCCTTCAGGCGCTCTCGCAACGGGGTCAGGTCGTCGGCCTCGAGGTTGTTCTCGTGAGCCAGATCGAAAACCACCCGCCCTCCCCCCACGACGACCTCCTCGGCGGCCGGGTTGTACACAGGCAGCGGCACATTGATCTTGGTATCGTCGAGCTGGGTGATGGTGGGTGTGGTGTACAGACCACGGTTGAACCATACCCAGCGCCCGGCGATAGGCAGAACGAAGAGCAGGGCAGCGACGATGACCTTGGTCCTGGTCCTCATGGCGCGCCTCCCAACTGGGGGTCATAGAGAAGATAGGCCCCGGGAGGCAGGACCCGCTCGCCGGTCAGGGGGTCCGCTGCTCCCACCCACGGTTCTGCGTAGGTGTACTCCTCGAGCAGCTTGGCGATCACCTGCTCCGCCAGGTCCACTGTGCGATAGTGGGCGATGCCAGCCTGGCGGGCGGCGGTCTGAACGGCCTCGCGTTCGCCGCCGAGGTAATCAATCAGGCCCACTCGGACCGCATCGCGCCCGGAGTAAGCCAGGCCGTAGGAGAGCTCGGCCCGAGACAGCTTGAGCCTCTCGCCGCGCTGGCTGAACACCGTCTCCAGGAACTCTTGCTTGACCCCCTCGATCCAGCGCAGGAAGTCATCGCGGTTGGTGGCGGTGAGCTTGAAGGGTCCGCTGGCCAGGATCACGTCGTCGACCCCCAGGTCGGGAGGGATGAAGCCCCACACCCCCACGTTGCCCACGGTGGAGGAGGGCTTGGCGTAGATGGGGTCGGTGGCCATCGCCGCGTAGAAGGCACCGCTGGCGGCCATGCCGTCCATGGAGCCCACCACGGGCATCTGCCGGCGCAGGTTCAACAACTCCAGGTAGAGTTGCTGGCTGGCGGCCACCTCACCACCTGGGGAGTTGAACTGGACGACCAGGGCCT
>DATEXS010000177.1:0-6977 GCA_035256725.1 Anaerolineae bacterium | reverse complement strand
GTCGTCGGATTTCGTCTCCCCGACCAAGGGATGGAGGAGCAAGCCGTCGCAGACCTCCAGCGCTGTCTTCTGAATGGCCTCGTGGGCCCGATGGATGGGGTTGCGGGTCTGGAAGGCCACAATGCGGCGCCAGCCCCTCTGGGCGAACATACGACGGGTCTGAGCGGGGTCATGCCGGAACTCCGCGAACTGCTGGTCCGCCGGGCGGTTCAGCAGGTGAATGTCCCCACCCAAGAGCACCTCGCCCTGCGCGTACAGGCGAGCAACGCCGGGATGCACGTTCTCTGTGGTGCGGTATATGAGTTCGGCCTCCCGTTCCTTGTCATACTCGAAACGCTCCGCTAACTCCATGATCCCCAGGATGCGGTCGCCCTCTAGCAGGGCGATCTCCTCGCCTTCTCGCAGTTCGTCGGCCAGTTCGCGGGACACAGGCAGGGTGATGGGAATACTCCACACTAAACCGTTGCTCAGCCTCATATCCGTCACGACGCTTTCGTAGTCCGCCTTGCTCAAGAAGCCCGTCAGCGGACTGAAGGCACCTACGGCAATCAGCTCAAGGTCGGAGACCGAGGTCGGACTGAGACTGACCTTCTTTAGACTGGCCGCCCGCTCCCCGGCCGCCTCTTTCAACACGCCTCGCAGCATGCGATCGACTAGCATGCCGCCATGGGGGGCAATCCCTGCCCCGTTCTTCGCCATACTATATCAACCTCTTTCCTAGTTGGACTGGGTGAACGCCAACTTTTGTTTATACCCGAGAAACCCCATGCCCGCAACTCACGCCAAACCCTGGCGAAGGTTACGAATCTTCGCCAGGGTCAAGCCGCACCACCCTCTCCCTGGGTGCCAGGCAACCAGATGCCACGCTAGCCCGGTCACCTCCAGGACAGTGAACCAAAGCCGCCCGCGGAGGGTCCGCTACGGACTGGAGAGCCAGCCTCTCTGCCTACCCCGCTGCCCTTATGGACCGAGGACCACCAGGTCGCCTTTCAGGCTGTCCACCAGATAGATCCGCCCGCTTTGTTCGTCCACCGCCATCCCGAACTGGTCAATCACCGCATCCACCGGCGTGGCGCTGGTCAACCCCAAAGTGCTGGCCTCCACAGCCAACAACTCCTGGCCATCGGCCAGGTATACGAGCCCCCTCTGCTGGTCCATGGCCAGGTCGTAGCTGTCGGTCAGCGGACGTTCCTTGCCTCCAGCCAGGGAAGCTACCACCTCCCAGCTCTCTCCATCCACCACCGTGACCTGCCGGCGTGGCGGCGGACCGAGATGCAGGACAAATACTCGCCGACTGGCCTCATCAACGACCAGATCCAGTAGGGGTCCCTGACTGACCCTCACGGTATGGACAACCGTCAGGCTCTCCGGTTCCAGCACCGACACGGTGCCATCCCCAGCATTGGCCACATACAGCAGGCCGCGCGCCCGGTCCAGGGCCAGGGCCTCTGGATAGGCACCTACCCTCACCCGGCCCACCTCGTGGCCACTCGCTCCATCGACACCGACCACCTCTCCTGTCTGTGCGTCGCTGACATACAGACGGTTGGACTGTTCGTCCACGGCCAGGCCGCTCGGCTCCGCCAAGCCACCCAGTGTCTCTACTGGTCCACATCCACCGCCCTGAACCTGTGAAACCGTGCCATCACCCCGGTTCGCCACATAGACCACGCCGGTGACTCCATCGACGGCCATGGCTTCGGGATCACTCCCTACGGGAACAGTGCACACCACGCGCCAGGAGTCAGTGTCGACTGTGACCAGCAATCCTTCCCCGAGCGTAACGTACGCCTGGTTGCGCGAAGCATCGAGGGCTATGGCCTGCGGATCGAGCCCTAAGGGCACCCTCTCCACAAGCCTCAGGGGTTCCGGGGACTGGGCCGGGCTAGCCAGATAGTGGAGTGGTGCCCGGCGCCAAGGCTCTTCTTCCCAGGCTGAGAGATCGAGCCGCTCGAGCACATCGTCCACAGCGGCGCTCCATCCGGCTTCCAGCTCGGCCGTCACCCCGCCCCCTGGCGACCGCGCCGCCACGCCGGCCAGAGGGAAGCGCCGTGTGTGGAGGGTGTCCACGACCCTGACCGGAGCCACATCCCTCAGCGGCTCAACCGTGATGTTAGCCGCCGTGGCCGTGACATCACTGCGGTAAGTCCCTGGCGTTTCCGGGGCAACTGCCGTGAAGCTGATAGTCAACTGCGTTGGATGGATCTCCAGGGGCTCCGGCTTGGCCAGCGCGCTCACCACGCCGTATTGCTTGTGAGGGACATCCGTGCCCGGATATAGCCAGTCCCATCGCGGCCAGTTGTTGTAGGGATCCACCAACTCGAAGGGCGTCGCCCCCACTACCTCAGGCCACGAAGCCCAGAAGTCCCTGAAGGCCATCTTCATGTAGTAGGCCCGGTTGTCCTCCGTGATGGTGGGATGCCCCTCGAAGCGAAAGGTCCGATCGTACAAGCCGTAGCCCGTTTCTGTCAGCAGCACTCTGACGTTGCGCTGTCCGCCATACTCCCGGAGGACGCGCAGTTCCAGCAAATAGCAGTCGATGGTGTACTGGGGATACCGCGCCGTGCCGTCATGGATATTGTAGGTCGGCGGATGATTGAGCGGGTAGCAGTGGGAGGCCCACAGATCGAACGATGCGACAAATCCGGGCACGCTGGTCAACTGCCGGGTAAACGAAACGTTGCCCGGCGTCAGAGCTCCATTGAGCACCTTGATCCGGCGATCCCCTATGCTGTGGATGGCCTGAGCTACGTCCACGAAGAAGTGGCCGTACTCCCCGGCACTAGGCTCGCCGCTCCACTCCAGCGGAAGATCAGGCTCGTTCCACACCTGGACGTAGAGAGTGCTCCCGTCTCGACGGGGCAGGCCTTGCACCACCCTCCGGTAAGCCTGCGCAATAGCTGAGTAGTCCCCTGGGCTGTCTGGCTGCGGTTTGATCCAGAAGTCCCCGCCCCACCGCCCCTGCAGCCGGACGATGGGCACCAGCCCGCGGTCATACGCGGCGTTCACAAAGTAGACCCAACACGCCTGCGGACCCTGCGTGGAGACGGTGATCGGGTACAATAGCTGCGTAACATGACCGCCTACGCCAACCAGTTCGAGCGCCTTGTCCAGTTGAAAGTCTATGTAGGCTTCAGCGCAGAGGTCCTGGACGAAGGTGTGGACGCCGTAGTGATTGTCGAACACCCCCCACCCTGCGGGAACGGTGAACGGTCCCCAGGACAGGCTGCCGCCCCCCACCTCGGGGTCGGCATCGGATATCATCTGCCCGCCCAGAATCACCCGGCTAGAACCAGGCTGGTAGCTGAACCCGGCGGGCAGAGTGTGGGTCACGACCAAATCGGTCGCCTTGGCGAATCCGAGGTTGGAAACAGTAACACCGTACCTGACAGGGCCACCTGCCTCCGCCATTGGTTGCGCTCCCGCCTCCAGGCGGACATCCACGGTAGGTCCAGCCAGGAGCCTTTCAGACCGAAACCGAAGAGTGGCAACGATGAGGACCAGCAACAGGCAGGCGGAGGCAACAGTGGCCCGCCCAGTCGCGCGGGGGGAAAACCCGTCAAAGCAGGCTCCCGAAACTTTGGCTAGGCCCCTCATCAGCCTATCGCTCATCTACATCCCGCCTCGGACTTGCCCTCCAATGGCTGATCGCCCGGCGCTCCCGAATCCCGCCCCGGTACCCCTGTGAACGGAAGACTTGAAATCAGTGAGCCATTCCTGGTATAATAGAAAGAGGAACCCTCGAGGGGTATACCTCGAAACCAGGCATCGGTACGGACTGACGGCCTTAGCCATGGGTCGCGAACCGCGGCAGGGTAGCAATCCTGGAGGCTGAAGACCCCGTGCCCGTCGTATTGTCGCGTTGAGGTGTGACTCTGCGGGCAGAGTCACACCGGAGGGACCACCGGTTGCGTAGACTCATCAGGAGGTCAACAGACTAATGCCCATCTATGAGTATCGCTGTCGGCAGTGCGGCGAGAAGTTCGACAAGCTGGTGCGCTGCACTACCGCCGAGATCGAACTGTCCTGCCCCAGCTGCGGCAGCGAGCAGACAGAGAAGCTGTTGTCCGTGTTCGGGACGAGTGGATTCAGCACCACTCCCAACTTCACCTCTTCCTCTTCGAGTTCATGCCAGCCTGCAGGCCAGCCCACGGGTTGAGGCATCTGATCGCTGGAGAGCCGTGCGCTCTCACCGGTTCTGGGGTCAGGGCAATCACCGACGTATGAACTGTCGTTCCCGGCAGTGACGATCCCCTCAACAGACTGAACAGCAGCGAAACACGCGCCCCTCGGGGTGCAGAATAGGCTGGACGAGGGGCGAAGCTGCCGGGACACCATGCACAGCCTGTCGCCCATCCAGTCGTCCGCGCATCGGGCGACCCCTCTCCGAGCCCGTCCAAGGTCCCCTGCGCACCCGCTACCTAGCCACCACGGGCAGTGAGTGGAGGGCATGGGGAACAATGAGCACCTGGGCATCCGCGCCGTGCTTGCGCTCCACCAGCCGCAGCGCCTCGTCCATGTCCCTCGCCGGAGTCATCTTGACCTCGCGCACGAGTTCGGGCTCCTGACAACCCACTACCACAACCTCACAGTACTCCAGGACTCTGGCCAGCACGAAGGCCCGCTGTCCGCCCGCTGGATAGCCATCCTTGCGCGCGCTTGCCACCACCTCCGACGGATTGGCGGCATACTTCATAATCTCGTAGAACCGCTTCTCACCCAGACCCTGGCCCACGCCCTCCGGACAGGCCGCCGGCATGATGATGGTTCCACCCTGCCTGACCACGGGCGTCGGCGCGAAGAACAGATAGGTGGGCACGCGCGAGGCCTGGTACAGGTTAGCGTCCTTGGGGTGGCCCACACCGCCTATCACCGCATCGAACTGATGAGGAATGGTCGCCTCGTAGAGATCCCTGGCCGTTCCGACCAGCCGCTGGAAGGTTGCTTCGGGCTCACCAGCCTCCACCGAGACCACACCTGCGTTGTCATCCAACACCACGTTGACGATGAAGCGAAGGCCAGCCTTTCTGGCTATCTCGGTCACGGCAAGGTGGAAGGGGTTGCCCTCTATCCTGCCCAGGCGAGTGCCCTCGTGGTCCAGCATGGTCGGCCCATGAGTGACTTCGATGGTGCGTTCCCCTCCGGCACCGATGGCCACGGTCTTTCGACCGCCGCTGTATCCCGCGTACAGGTGCGGCTCCACGATGCCCGTCGCGATCAGCAGGTCGGCCTCCCAGGCCGCCCTGCTCACCACAGCAGGGACTCCGTTGGAGGTCAGCCCCAGGTCAACCAGTTTGGTGGCGTCCAGCGGGTCGGAATCGTAGACCCCATAGTTCGCCACAACCTCGGCCCCCAGTTTGGACTCCTTCTCCTCTGGGGTGCTCGGTCTGTGCATGCCCACTCCGACCAGTATGGTCACCTTGTCCCTGGCCACCCCGGCCGCCTGGAGTTCCTCCAGCACTGGCGGTACCAGAAGATGATCGGGGCAGGGACGCGTAACGTCCGTGATCACGATACATACCGTATCCTGGGGTCGGGCTAACTCTCGCAGTGGTGGGCTTGCGGTGGGACTTGCGAGGACAGAACGGATCTTGGCTGGCAGATCTGTCAGCGGCGGTGCCTTCACGTGCTCCAGCATCGTCGCCTCCTTGAATCCGCTGGGAAGCTTGAAGGCCAGTTCGCCCTTGCCATAGGGCACTCTGTATTCGGCTTGGGACATAGTCACCCTCCTAGACGCTCCTTGTCCAGCGCCGATATTATAGCCCGGACCCGTCCTTCTGGCGACACCTCGGGCTTGGCTCGGCGCTTGACACCATACACCTGGCCTGCTGGAGTCGCTAAGCACGAAGAGCTGCGCCTATGCCCGAGACGCTGTACCTGGTACCGGTCGGGGAGGTAGACGGACAGATCCTCGACCACCTCTGCCGCGAGCTAGAAGAGACGTTTGGCAGCGGTTGCATGGTGGCAGCTCCCCTGGCTCATCCCCATCCCGCCTACAATGAAAACCGTGAGCAGTATCTGTCCAGCTACATCCTTCAGCAACTCGCCCAACTTGAGCTTGCGCACGCCTTCCGGGTGCTGGGGGTGGCCGACCTCGATCTCTACGTTCCCGAACTCGACTTTGTCTTTGGCCAGGCTGCCAAGGGGGGCCGGGATGCGGTCATCGCTCTACCCAGGCTGCGGCAGAGCTTCTATGGCCTGGAGGACGATGAGAAGGTATTCCGCGAACGGGTGGTCAAAGAAGCGATACACGAGCTCGGCCACACCTTCGGCTTGGATCACTGCCCTAACAAGGGTTGCGTGATGCACTTCTCCAACTCGTTGGCCGATACCAACTTCAAAGGACAACACTTCTGCGCTCGCTGTCGCTCTCACCTGGATGGCGGGCGTTGCCAGATTACGCTACTATAACCCCGCGTTGGTCCTCGTCTTTGACAAGGGCGGGGCGCATCCATCGCGAACCCGCCACCGAGAGCACTCTGCGAGGACCTGCTCAGACCACTCGACAGACGATGCCCTTGTCCAAGAAAGGGCTCTCTAGCAGGCTGTGAAACAAGGAGAACAGTGATGCCAGGCGGCTACATGGGCAGACTACTGAACGTGGATCTATCGACCGGGGCAACCACCCAAGAATCTCTCGACGACAACTTGCTCCGGCAGTACATCGGGGGCTACGGAGTGGGCGCCTACCTGCTGTACCAGCGTATGCCCGCTCACGCCGACCCCCTGGGACCTGAGAACATCCTGGGCTTTGTGACCGGCCCGCTAACGGGCACCCCGGCCCTCATCGGGTCCCGCTTCGTTGTTTTCGGCAAGTCTCCTAAGACAGGCACGTGGGGAGACGCCAACTGCGGAGGTCAATTCGGCCCGCATTTGAAGTTTGCTGGCTTCGATGGGGTGTTGGTCAGCGGGGCTGCCGAGCAACCTGTCTATCTCCTGCTCGACGAAGGTCAGGCGAAGATACGCGATGCGAAGCA
>DATEXS010000176.1:0-3198 GCA_035256725.1 Anaerolineae bacterium | reverse complement strand
AGCCAGGGGCCTCCAGGGCCGCCTCATCCAAGGAACTGAATGTAGTCGAAAGCTGACCGTGTGGCAAGCCTTTGTGCTAGAACGACCGATGCGCATAGCCTGGGCTCCCTGGGCTTGTTGGCAGGGGACGCGTCCGACAGCTGTCTCATGGAGGAGTACGCCCGACATCGTCCAGAGGAGGTGAGGCACGCCTGCGCCGAGGCAGGCGTGCCCGCGTTGGTGGCTCCGAGACCTAGTGGGCGACCGAAGCATACCTATTCGCGCTGGCGATACAAGGATGGCTCAATAGCGTTTGCCATCCTATGCACATCGAGCTGGCCTCCGAGGAACTGGTTGATGGCCTGAGCCTGCGGGATGGGGTCGGCCAGCAGGTCATTGTAGCTGAGGTAGAGGACGTCCACATTGGGTTGCCGTGCAATCCACTCTTCGACCTTTTGCAGATGCCCGGCGAACATGCGGGCCATGGTCTCGTTGCTGACGTTATCCGTCGGCTCTCCCCGCCTGACAAGCATTTGGCGCTGAGAGGCCAGGATTTCCTCCATACTGCGGCGCATGAAAATCACTTTGTACATGTA
The DNA here is from genome assembly GCA_035256725.1 of Anaerolineae bacterium. Taxonomy (GTDB): domain Bacteria; phylum Chloroflexota; class Anaerolineae; order UBA7937; family B3-Chlor; genus JAUVXJ01. The sequence goes on along the minus strand of DATEXS010000176.1, from coordinate 2,623 downwards.
GGTCGGGGGCAGGTGTTTGAGTAACTCGGCAATCATCTTCACCGCTCTCCCCTGTGCCTCTGCCAGCCAGCCCTGGTCGTGCTCGATCTTCCTGACCCTTTCGAACTCGAAGTACCCCTTGGGGTTGTCCTCGTCGGGTGTCCTGATCCCGTCGATGAGGAGTTCCATGCCTCCGGACTCGAGCATGCTCATCATCAAAGAGGTGCCAGAGCGCGGCAGTCCCGATACTATAGTGATTGTGTCTCCATTCATGTCCATCACTCCTTCCAGCAGTGCTCGCTACCGAGGCGGCCAGGGTGCCAGCCCCTAGGGCACGGCACTGAATGTCGTTCTGCCAGCCAGGCAACCGAAGTCCGCAGAGCCGTGGCCGCGCAGTGCTGATCAATTGTACCCAGAGCATGGAGCGGACCATGTCTCACGCCGCATGCCCCAGGGTCAAGGTTGCGATCCACTCCAGATCGGACGGAGGGGAGGGAGCCCCTGGCTCCTCACCCGCAGCCATTCTCCAGTAGCCTCTCATTTCCAGCGCCTCCAACGCCAGGCTGATGTTGGCCATGGCGGCCCCGGCGTCGTGGAAACGGTACTCTTCTTGAAGTCCATAGCCATACCTGCGGTTGCGTCTCGTCACGAAGAGGTGCAATCGCCCGTCCAGCCATAGGAAGCGCCAGGGCTGCGCGTTGACGGCGGACGGCGCTGAACTCGCTGCTTCGATGAGGGGGGCGATGAATGCTGGTGGAACCTTGGGAGCGTCGAACGAGCCCTCAAAGAAGATCTCGTGGGCTGGGAGCTTCCGGTCGGCGCCTGCCACCAGGCGCAGGAGCCGGTTGGTGGCGCGACCCGCCAGACCGGCCGCGGGCCGCCCGAAGACAAGCAAGGCACCTATGCGGGCGGTGTCGGGCAGCTCATACAAGGCACGGACCGCAGACTCCCGCCGCAGAGCGCCGATGAAGCAGGAGCCGATGCCCAGCGCCGCAAGATGCACGGCGATCTGCTCGACTCGGTAGCCCGCATCCTCGAGTTGATGCTGCTCGCCCAGGACGTAGGGCACCAGGTAGTGGGGCGGGTTGACGATGCGCCCATAGCCCCCCAGTTCCCTGACCAGGTCGGTGCCAGGAGGGGCATCGCGCAGCAGGGCGGTGAACTGGTTCTCCCCAAGCAGCGGCTGGGGGCTGGAGATGATCTCTCGAACCTGGTCCGTGGTGGCCCGGTCAAGAGGCTGTCGGTCATAGCGACGAGTGGAGCATCTGGCCAGGATCGCCGCGTATAATTCTGGATGTGCGGTCATTCTCGACTTGCCCTGGTGGGCGGGTTGGTGAGCGGATAGCATTTTCCTTCAACTGGGTGATGTTGGCAAACCTCGCCCGGAGTGATTGAGCCGACTTCGGGTAGTTGTTGTCGCCGTGATGGCAGCAAGGTCGTCTGGAGGCCTGCTGAGGTCAGGGGCCCGGCTTGGGCCAGGCCCAGAAGCCGTAGTGCTCCTTGATCACCTGGGCGGTGATGCGCAGATCCGAGTCGGTGAACTGGTACCTCAGTTCCTCCCCAAGGGGACCGCCCTCCGGGTGGGCCAGGTTGGTGTTCACGTAGTTGAGGTGGGCCAGGAGGACAACCAGGCCGAGCACGCTGCCTAGCACGACGACGGCGGGGATAGCCCAACGCGCGACCCCGGCCCAGGGTACGGTAGTTGGCAGCGATCGCGCTGCGTGCACCAGGAAGGCCAGGCCGATGACCCACACCGGATACAGCTCGGTCATCCTTCTCATCCCAAAGGCCCAGCCGCCTCCCCAGTCGTGGACGGAGGCGTTCATCAGCACCTGGAGCACGAACATGAGGATCAGGCAAATGGAGAGCCCCCTGTCCTTCCTGAGCAGCAGGACCAGGCCAGCCAGGGCCAGGACCACCAGGGGTGACCAGAGAATAAGCCCCCTCTGTGATGAGAAGAGGACCTCTGTGAAGTACGCCGGCCAGGCCAGGAACTCCTGCTGTCCCTGAACGGCCGCAGGCACCACCCAGGGGCTGCCATACATCCTCCACCAGGTGAAGGGCAGATGCCAGGCCAGGAGCATGAAGCCGATGAGCAACAGCAGTAGCTTCCGCCATTCCCCCTTGACCAGGGCCCACAGGCCGATGGGAAGGGCGTAGAGGGCCAGTTGCCACCTGACCAGGAAAGCCACGCCAAGAACAAAGCCCATGAAGAACCAGGACAGGCTGTGCTGGCGGCGTGTGACCAGGATGTAGATCGCGAGGGCGATCAGAAGTGTGCCGGGCACGTGGGACATGTACGGCTCAATCGTCGAGTAGTAGAGCAGGGGCGTGGCCAGGAAGAGGGCCACAGCACTAAAGAGGGCAGCGCCCGGGCCGGTGAACTTGGCCGTAGACAGGAAGGTCAGGCTCACTGCCAGCAGGGCACAGAGGGTGGTCCAGACCAGAAAGAGGAAGCTATAGGCTAAGGGCACGCCCTGATGCTGTATGAAGTACGGGTCGTTGACGTGAAACACCGGCAGCTTGTTGGCCAGTGAGGCCAGCCAATAAGAGGGGAGGTAGAGGAAGGCGGTCCCATACGGGAAGACGGTGGCATACTGGTCGGTGGCCTCGTTGTAGAACACCTGATAGGTGTTCAGAGCAG
>DATEXS010000175.1:0-3633 GCA_035256725.1 Anaerolineae bacterium | reverse complement strand
CCCGCCAGAATAGAATCCGTCCCCTGCGGGGTCGATCTGCAACTATTTCATCCGAGGCCGATGAGAGAGGCCAAGGCGTACCTCGGTATGCCGCCTGATCACAAGATGGTGCTTTTCGTCGGCCGAATCGAGCCCTTGAAGGGTGTTGACGTACTGATCAAGGCTGTGGCTCTGCTGTTGGAGAAGCATCCGGAACTCAGGAAGGATCTCTGCCTGTGCATTGTTGGCGGCGAAGCCGAAGGCGCCCCGGAGAGTATGGATCGAGAGATGAAGCGGTTGCAGAAAATGCGCGAAGGTCTGGGCATTGCCGATGTGGTCACTTTCTTGGGCAAGAGAGAGCAGAATGCACTGCCCTACCACTATTCGGCGGCTGAGGTTTGCGTGGTCCCCTCGCACTACGAGTCTTTCGGCATGGTGGCCCTGGAGGCCATGGCCTGTGGCACGCCGGTCATCGCCTCCAAGGTTGGCGGGCTGACCTTCACCGTCAAAGACGGGCGCACCGGTTTTCTGGTTCCTAACGACGACCCCGAGGCTCTGGCCGCTAAGCTGGCGCTCCTGCTGACCGACGAAAAGCTCCGTGGCCAGATGGGTGGGCAGGCGGCTGAACTGGCCACGCACTACGGATGGTCCTCCGTCGCCGGCCAGATCATAGCCGTCTACCGCGACCTGGTCACTCGCGGGCGACCCCAAGTTTGTTGCCGAGAGGATGCCGAGGCCGCAGCTACCTCTGGTTGTTGTGAGTAGGCTGGGTTCCCCTTTGCAGGGACGAGCTGGCAAAGCAGAAGGCTCACCGCGGTGGCGGTGGGCCTTCTGTACCCCCGGTACCCTGAGAGCGCTACGCCGTTTCTGACCAGTATGTCAAGCCCGGCTTATCCTCCCCAGTGATGACTTCCCTCGTGATCGCGCACCTTCGCACGTTACGAAGAGAAGGTATTTCGAACATCGTGTCCAACAGGACCTGCTCGATGATGGTCCGCAGCCCCCTCGCGCCCGTTTTGTACTCCAGAGCTTTCTCTGCGGCAGCCTCCAGGGCATCGTCCGTGAAGACCAACTCCACGTTATCCAAAGCAAGCAGCTTCTTGAACTGCTTGACGATGGCGTTCTTGGGCTGCGTCAGTATACGAACCATGGTCTCCCGGTCCAGCGGGTCTACACTGACCACCATGGGTAGTCGCCCGACAAACTCGGGAATAAGCCCGTACTTCAGCAGGTCATCGGCGATCACCATTCGCAACAACTCGGCCGAACTCAGCTGTTCTTTGACCTGCGCCTCCCTATCCTTGAAGCCGATGGGCTTCTTCCCTCCTACCCGCTGAGCCACGACCTCGTCCAGCCCATCGAAACCACCCCCGCAGATGAAGAGCACATCCCTCGTGTTCAACTGGATGAAGTCCTGGTGAGGGTGCTTCCTGCCCCCTTGGGGAGGGACGTTAGCCACGGTGCCTTCAACAATCTTCAGCAGTGCCTGCTGCACACCCTCACCAGATACGTCGCGCGTTATGGAGGGATTGTCTCCCGCCTTGCGCGCGGTCTTGTCGATCTCGTCGATGTACACGATGCCCTTCTCCGCGCGGGCGAGGTCGTAGTCGGCGGCCTGAATGAGGCGCAGCAAAATGTTCTCGACATCCTCGCCGACATAACCAGCCTCAGTCAAGGATGTAGCGTCCGCAATGGTGAAAGGCACATCGAGGATCCTGGCCAGGGTCTCGGCAAGCAGTGTCTTGCCGCAGCCAGTGGGTCCTATGAGCAGAATGTTGGTCTTCTGTAGTTCCACGTCATCCACGAGCGAACCCGCGAACACGCGCTTGTAGTGGTTGTAGACGGCCACCGAAAGCACGCGCTTGGCCTGATCCTGTCCGATGACGTATTCGTCCAGCCTCTCGCATATCTCCTGCGGTGAGGGGATCGTCCCAATCGGCGCCGCGGTCTTGGATGAAGGAACGTCTTCCTCTGCCAGGATTTCGCGGCATAGCTCCACGCACTCGTCACAGATGCTCACAGACCCTGGGCCCGCAATCAGGCGGCCGATCTGGTTCTGAGACCTGTTGCAGAATGAGCAGTAGCGCACGTGCTCCGAAGCCACGCCTGACATCAGTCCTCTTCCTCCTCCGTCTCCGAACCGGTGAGTATCTCGTCTATGATACCGTATTCTACACCGCCCTCGGCGTCCATGAAGTAGTCTCGGTCAAAGTCCTGAGCGATCTTCTCCACGTTCTGCCCGGTGTGCTTCGAGAGTATCTGGTGGATCTTGCCCTGCATACGCAGCAGTTCCCGGGCCTGGATCTCCACATCCGGCGCATAGCCACGCACTCCCCCTCCAGCCGGGTGCATGTGAATGGTGCAGTTGGGCAATCCGTACCTTCTACCCTTGGTTCCACCCGCCAGCAGCACAGTGGCCAGGCTGGCCGTCGAGCCCAGACAGATAGTCGATACGGGGGCCTTGATCAGTTGTATCGTGTCATAAATGGCCAGCCCGGGATAGATCATCCCTCCTGGGCTGTTTATGTAGAGGTGTATATCCTTGTCAGGATCCTCTCGATCGAGGAATAGTAGTTGCGCAATGGTCAGGTTCGCGATATTGTCATCAATGGGTGTACCCAAGAAGACGATCCTCTCCTTCAGGAGAAGAGAGTAGATATCGTAGGCCCGCTCTCCTCTGCCCGTAGACTCAATGACCATGGGGATGAGACTCTGCATGGCAATACCTCCCTTAGCGCCTTCCCTTGTGTCCAGCGACAATCTAGCCGCCCCAGATCTGTCCCGCTATTCTTCGTCTTCCTCAGTATCAAGCTCCGGGGAGGGGTCTGGGCTGTCTGGCCGCGCCAGTTCTACCTTCCCTGCTTGGCTCTCGTCAGTCGCGGATGAACCCGACAGGGTGCTCGCGATCTTGCGTCCGTACAGCCTGTTTCTGATCTCTTCCTTGATCTGCTCATTGCCGAGAAGGGCGACTTTCAAGGCCTCTTTCTCCCGGCCATATACGCGGGACATACGCCCCACTTCCTCCTCTATCTCGGCATCCTCTACCTCAATCCCTTCCACTTTCACCAACTCGGCCAGAATCAGAGATTTCTTGACCCGTTTCTCGGCAGCGGGACGAAACTCCTCCAGCAGATCCTCCAAGCTCCGCCCAGTCGTATTCAGGTATCCTTCTAGTGTGAAGCCTTGCCCCTGGAGCTCATAGGCCAAACCTCTGACCATAGCCTCCAGTTCCCGGTTGACAAATATGGGCGGCGAATCGACCTCGGCCTGTTCCAGGAGGGTGTCGAGCAACCCTTCTGCCAACTCGTCCTGTTGCCTGGCCTCGCGGCGCAGCTGGAGCGTTTTGGTGACCTCTTCTCGCAGCTCGTTGAGGGTGTCAAGACCACCAACCATCTTCGCCAACTCGTCGTCCAGGTCGGGAAGCTGCTTCTCCTGGACGTTGTGCAAACGCACCAGGAACGAGACCTTCTGGCCCGCCAGATCTTCATCCTCGGCGTCCTCGGGGAAGTCCATGTCAAACCGCTTCTCCTCTCCAGGAGACATCCCCACCACCTGTTCAAGTTGCCTGGCCACCAAGCCTTCGTCGCCTTCTCGCAGTTCGTACTCCTGCTGCTCCAGCTTCGACACTACGCGGCCATCCACCGTGCCTTGAAC
>DATEXS010000174.1:0-3009 GCA_035256725.1 Anaerolineae bacterium | reverse complement strand
CCCCGCCGGAGTAGCTGGCGGAGGTGAGGCGGCACAGAGGGTCGTAGGTATAGGTTATGGTGACCGCCTCGCCGGGTCGCCCCTACGGGCTGGTGCATGGCAAGAGGGCAGAAGCAAGCGGGTTGACGAAGCAGAGGGTACCATTACGGAGCCGCGTCCTTCGATACGGTGCCTCACTACGTTCGGCGCCTACTCAGGATGCTTGTCTTGGGGCTGTCAGGTCGCACTCGTCAGAGCGGAAGAGTCAAGCATGCTGAGTAGGCCGGAGGCCGTATCGAAGCATGCGGGTTGGCGAAGCCTAGAGTGCCGTCACAGAGCCGCACCCTTCGATACGCTCCCTCACTTCGTTCGGTCGCTACTCAGGATGCCTTCTCAAGGCTCGGGAGTGGAGTGGTCAAAGCGAGACCGGGACAGCATGCTGAGTAGGGCGAAGCCCGTATCGAAGCGTGCGGGTTGACAAAACCGGAGTGGCACTTGGGGAGCCGTTCTTCGATACGTCGCTTCGCGACTACTCAGGATGCTTTCCAATCGTTGGGACGGCAAGTGTCCAAAGCGAGGCCGAATCGCCTATTTGACTTGTTGGCACAAATATGGTATATTGGCTGTCTAGAGGAGTGTACAGCTTCCGCACTTGCTTTGCTGTGCACCCAGGGCGCGAGGAGGATGCTAATTAGCAGAGTAACTCGTGATGCCACAACGAGGTGAAAGACATTAGCAACAGGTCACGAATAAACGAAGAGATTAGGGCCAAAGAGGTGCGCCTAATCGGAGAAGCGGGCGAGCAGTTAGGGGTATTCCCACTGAGGGAAGCGCTGGATATCGCCCGGCAGCACAATGTCGACCTGGTGGAGGTTGCCCCCCAAGCCGATCCTCCTGTATGTCGATTGCTGGACTACGGGAAGTACATCTACGAGAGGGCGCGCAAGGCCCGCGAGGCCAGGAAGTCGCAGAAGGCCGTTGAGATGAAGGAGATGCGGCTGCGACCCAAGACGGGCGAGCATGATATCAACTTCAAGGTCAATCGCATGCGCGGCTTCTTGGGGGAAGGGTTCAAGGTCAAGGTTCGAGTCCTGTTCCGCGGTCGAGAGATAACCTATCCTGAGATAGCTCAACAGATGCTTACCGAGATCGCGGCTGGCCTCACCGACGTGGCCGTCGTGGAGAACTATCCCCGCTTGGAGGGCCGGAGCATGTTCATGGTGCTGGCGCCGGCGGGCAAGAAGAAGAAATAGGCCAATTCAGGCATCCGACGGCGAGTGGGAGATGTTGAGACGGGCGCCCTGGGCGCCCGTCTGTACGCCGCAGAGAATGGTTCAGGGTTTGGTCAGGAGCGCATAATGCCCAAGATAAAGACGCACAAAGCCACCTCCAAGAGGTTCAAGAGAACCGCCTCCGGCAAGATACATCGCCTGAGGATCGGCAAGAGCCACTTGCGCCGCAAGAAACCAAGTCGGCTCCTACGGTCGCTGGACAAGACCGTAGAGGTCACCAATGTGGGTAATGTGAGGCGCGTGAAGCGGCTGCTGCCCTATCTGGCCAAGAAGGATTAGCTCGAGGTGGATGATTCCACCGACAGATGAGGAGTAGGACAAGTTGACAAGGGTAAAGGGAGGGCCTAGGGCTCGCCAACGACACAAGAAGGTCCTCAAGCTGACCAAGGGGCAGCGGGGGACCAAACATGCTCTCTACAGGAGAGCACATGAGGCCATGCTGAAGTCGCTGACCTACCAGTACAAGGACCGGCGGCGACGGAAGCGGGACTTCCGCAGGCTGTGGATTCTGAGGATCAATGCCGCTGCGCGCGATCACGGACTCCCCTATGGCCGCTTCATGTCAGGGTTGAAGCAGATGGGGGTCGAACTAGATCGCAAGGCGCTGGCTGACCTAGCTGTGAGCGATGCGGAGACCTTCGGCCGCCTGGTGGAGATGGCGAAGACGGCGCAGTGATCACCAGCCGCAGCAACAGCAAGGTAAAGTACGTACGTTCGCTTCACCGCAGAGTTACCCGCCACCGGGGGAGGAAGTTCCTGGTGGAAGGGGTTAGACTGGTGGAGGAGATGAAAAAGGCGGGCCAGGAGCCCGTCTTTCTGTTTCTTACCGAGGAGGCCATGGCTGATCCCCGGTCCGCTTCGCTGGTGGAATGGGTGGGCACCTGGGGAGGGGAAGCGCTGGCTGTCAGCCCAGACCTGATGCTGTACATGGCCGAAACCGAGACTCCCCAGGGTATCCTGGCGGTGGCGGATTTTCCGAGGCTGGAAACAGTCACCTCTGACCTGATGCTGGTGCTGGACGGGGTGCGCGACCCGGGCAACCTGGGTACGATCCTGCGGACGGCAGAGGCGGCTGGGGCCGGGCAAGTGTTCACGCTGAGGGGAACGGCGGACGTTTTCAGCCCCAAGGTGGTCAGGGGCGCGATGGGAGCGCATTTCCGGCTGCCCATTTCGTGGGATCGCAGCTGGGAGGAGGTGGAGAGGATGCTGGAGCAAAGTCAGGTCCTGCTGGCCGTCCCCAGGGGCGGCCAGGCCTACTACGAGGTTGACTGGACGCGGCCCTCAACACTGCTCATCGGCGGCGAGGCCGGTGGCGCTGGCCCTAAGGCTCAGGCGCTGGCCAGCGAGCTGGTCACTGTACCCATGAAGGAAGGCGTGGAGTCGCTGAATGTGGCTGTGGCAGCCGGCATTTTGCTCTTCGAAGCTGCCCGGCAGAGGGCACGCCGTGAAGCAGCGAACGGCGACGAGCCAGCTCAGTCGCCCACGATGAGGTCGTAGATCCCCTGCAGCTCCTCCTCGGAGTAGAAGTAGACGACCAGCCTACCTCCCTTGCTGCCGCGAGTAAGGCTGACCTTGGTGCCCAGAGCCTGGCGGAACTTGTCTTCCAGGGCTCTCAGTTGCGGCGGCTTCTCCCGCGGCGCTGGCCGGGCCTTTGGCCTCTCCACCAGGCGCCGAACCATCTCCTCGGCCTGGCGCACGTTGAGGCCGCCTTTGACGATGGCCTGAAGGACCTCGAGCT
>DATEXS010000173.1:0-4820 GCA_035256725.1 Anaerolineae bacterium | reverse complement strand
ATGTCGCCCTACCAGCACGGCGAGGTGTTCGTCACTGACGATGGCTCGGAGACCGACCTCGACCTGGGCCACTACGAGCGCTTCATAGACCAGAACCTCACCGCCTCCAGCAACGTGACCACGGGCCAGGTCTATTCTTCGGTCATCGCCAGCGAACGCCGAGGAGACTACTTGGGCAGCTGCGTTCAGATCATTCCCCACATCACCGATGAGATCAAGCGGCGGGTCCACCAGATCGCACAGGAGAGCAGCGCCGAGGTGGTGATCGTGGAAGTTGGGGGCACTGTGGGCGACATCGAGGGACTGCCCTTTATCGAGGCCCTCCGCCAGATGCGCAGCGACGTCGGGCGCCAGAACGTGCTCTACTGCCATGTGACCCTTCTCCCTCGTCTGGCCGTGACCGGCGAACTAAAAACCAAGCCCACCCAGCACAGCGTCAAGGAGCTGCGGGGCATGGGCATCCAACCCGATATTATCCTCCTGCGCGCCGACGACTTCCTGGCGGATGGAATCAGGGCCAAGGTCTCTTTGTTCTGCGACGTCGATGAGTCGGCGGTGATCCCTCTGGTGAGCGCCCCTACGATGTATGAAGTCCCGCTGATCATGGAACAGGCCGGCCTGGGAGATCTGGTGCTGGACAAGTTCGCCCTGCCGGGAGCCCAGCCAAACCTGCGCGAATGGCGCGCGGTTGTAGAGCGCATCAAGCACCCCCAGCGTCGGGTCTCCGTGGCCCTGGTGGGCAAGTACGTGGAATTGGTGGACGCCTATATGAGCGTGAGGGAGGCCCTCTACCACGCTGGTGCCCACCACAACGTGGGAGTTGACATCACCTGGGTAGAGTCGGAACTGCTCCAGGAGGGACGAAACGATCCCCTCAAGGGAGTCGATGGCATCGTCGTGCCCGGAGGCTTCGGCTACCGGGGCATCGAGGGCAAGATAGGGGCCGCCAGATACGCCCGGGAGAACAACGTACCCTACCTGGGCCTGTGTCTGGGGCTACAGGTGATGGTCATCGAGTTTGCGCGCTCCGTGGCCGGGCTCCAGGATGCCAACAGCACCGAGTTCGACGCCCACACCCCCCATCCGGTCATCGACCTCTTGCCCGAACAGCGGCAGGTGTTCGACAAAGGGGGCACCATGCGCCTGGGCACCTATCCCTGTCGGCTCGTCCCCGGCAGCCGTGCCGCCCAGGCCTATGGTCAAGACCTGGTCCACGAGCGCCATAGACATCGGTTCGAGTTCAACAACCGGTATCAGGAGACCCTCCACGCCTGTGGCCTGAACCCTAGCGGCCTCCTCGACGGCGGCGATCTGGTGGAGATAGTGGAGTTGAGGGATCACCCCTGGATGGTGGCCACCCAATTCCATCCCGAATTCAAATCCCGCCCCAACAGGCCTCACCCTCTCTTCGCGGGCTTTCTGGGGGCGGTCATCGCCAGAAGCGGAGAGAAGGCGGAAGCTGGAACAGGCCCCGCGGCGGGAGCCTAGGCAGACCGGCTGGCGACGCGGAGCGTGAACAGCCCTGACTTTCTGGTAATCGGCCACGTCTCCAAGGACCTCGTCGGTGACGGCTACCGGCTGGGCGGCACAGTGGCCTATGCCGCGCTGACCGCCAGAAACCTGGGCAGGAAAGTGGCTATGGTTACCAGTGCCGGTCCAGACCTGGAACTCAACGACTGCCTCAGCAACGTAGAGGTGCTTTGCCTCCCGTCGCGCACCACCACTACCTTCGTCAACCTCTACACCACCGGGCAGCGGCAGCAGTACATACGATCAGTGGCTGAGAGCACTCCCCCAGAAAGCGTTCCGGCGGCTTGGAGGCAAACTCCCATCGTCCATCTCGGCCCCATAGCCAGCGAGTTCGATGAAGAGATGATGGGCCTTTTTCCATCCTCCCTCCTCGGCCTGACCCCCCAGGGATGGTTACGACAATGGGATGAGCATGGTCGCGTATCACCTCGCCGCTGGGCGAGAGCCGAAGAGTCCCTTCCGCGGGTGGATGTGCTCATCGTCAGCGAGGACGATATGGCCGGGGAGGCCAGCGGTCTCAGGTCGCTGTTACGGCTTCCACGTCTCGCCGTGGTCACCCAGGGCGCGAAGGGAGCAACCCTCTACAGCGGAGGCCAGATCAGCCAGTTCCCCAGTCGGCCGACCGAGTTGGTAGAGCCTACGGGGGCGGGAGACGTCTTCGCCGCCGCCTTCCTGGTGCGACTGGCGGAGACCGACGATGCCTTCGAGTCCACCCGCTTCGCCAACGTGGCTGCCTCACTGTCCGTGGAAAAGGCCGGCCTCGCCTCAGTGCCCCAGCGAGCGGACATCGAGAAACAGCAGGCCAGCAGGCAATGACTCTCATTTTCGCTTTCGCCAACCAAAAAGGCGGGGTGGGCAAGACCACCACGGCCATCAACCTGGGCGCTTACCTGGCGGCGAGCGGCAAGAAAGTGCTGCTCGTGGACATCGACCCCCAGGCCAACGCCACCAGCAGCCTGGGCGTGGACAAGAACCGTCGTCGCCTCTCTATCTACGAGGCCCTCATAGACAAGATCCCTTTCCGCCAGATCATCGTACCCGTAGAGAAGGCCGGACTGGACCTGGCCCCCTCTGCTCCTGCCCTGGCCGGGGCCACGGTCGAACTCGTGCGTCTGCCTGAAAGCACCCACCTTCTTCGCAAGGCCCTGGCCACCCTGGATCAGCAGTACGACTACATCTTCATCGACTCGCCTCCCAGCCTGGGCATCCTGACCGTCAACGCCCTCACCGCGGCCGATGGCGTGGTCATCCCCGTACAGTGTGAGTACCTGTCGCTCGAGGGCCTTGGACAACTGGTCCACACCGTCAATCTGGTGAGAAGAGACCTCAACCCCCAGCTCAGAATCTCCGGCCTGATCATGACCATGTACGACGTACGCACCAAGATCGCCCAGCAGGTGGTGGATGAGGCACGCAAGTATTTCGCGGACAAGGTATTATCGACCATCATCCCCAGGAACGTACGGCTCAGCGAGGCCCCCAGCTATGGCGAGACCATCCTCGCCTACGCCCCTCGGTCCAGCGGGGCGCTGGCCTACGAAGCTCTGGCCAGAGAGTTCCTGGCGCGGACAGACAGGAGGTAGCTAGATGCCTGGAGATAGACGAGGACTGGGTAGGGGGCTGGAAGCTCTCATCCCCTCCACCCCTGGTGTGACGGAGGTTGAGGTAGACAGCATTGTCCCCAACCCCAGGCAGCCCCGTCAAGCCCTTGACCCTCAAGCCTTAGAGGAGCTGGCGACATCCATTCGGGAGCAGGGACTGGTACAGCCCCTGGTGGTCACCCAGGTTGCAGGAGGCTACCAACTCCTGGTAGGCGAACGGCGCTGGCGTGCAGCCAAGCTGGCCGGATTGGACCTCGTGCCTGTAGTAGTGCGCGACGTCACCCCCCAGCAGATGCTGGAGCTGGCCCTGGTGGAGAACCTGCAGCGAGAAGATCTCAACCCTCTAGAGACTGCGACCGCCTATTCGCAACTGGTGGAGGAGTTTGGCCTGACCCAGCAACAGGTCGCCGAGAAGGTTGGCAAGAACAGAGTCACCGTCACCAACACCCTGCGCCTGCTCAAGCTCCCCTCAGAGGTCAAGGACGCCCTCCTTCGAGGAGACATCACCGAAGGGCACGCTCGGGCCATGCTACGTCTGGAATCTCCAGGCGCGCAGCTCGAGGTCCTTCAGGCCATCGTCAAAGGCGGCCTCAACGTGCGCCAGGCCGAGGAGATGGTTCGGCGCCTGGTGGAGAGGCCAAAGGCCCGGCCAGCGCCGCGGGAGAAGCCAGCGCAGTTGAGAGCCCTGGAGGACAAGTTCCGCCAGGCTCTGGGCACCAAGGTCAGCCTTACTCGCGGCAGCAAGGGAGGCAGGCTGATCATCTACTTCTATTCCGAGGAGGAGCTGCAGGGGATTTACGACCTCATCGTCCGCGACTGACCCCCTTGCAGTGCAAAGTTCCCCCTCAGGAGGGCCTCAGCTAAACGGCGGGACCGCCCGGACCGGAGCGCAGCTTGGCGCTGTGTAGCGCGCTCCGCGGAGGGGAGGCGGGCCTCGAGTGGGGAGCGCCGGCGACGACGGACGACCGAAGTAAAGAGTGTGGGCGCATCCTAGCGCAGCGGTGGGCCCTGGCCGACCGGCCGAAGGGGTCCCGAAGCGGCGAGGGAGGCTAGTCCCTGGCAAGGGCTGCATCGATCGGCCAATCCACCACCTCGACATCCGCGTAGGCGACATAGGTCTGATCGAGCGCAGGGACCGTGAGATTGGTGTGACCCGTGATCACCAGCCTTATCCTGCCATCCTCGGGTAGGTCAATTCTATCGATCCAGAGAGCGTAGTAATCGAGAGGGTCCCACCGCCCGGGCTCTATGGCCTTTGCCATCGGTTCGCTCACGTGGAAACCGAGATCGAGCTCTACCCATTGCTGCGAGTTCTCGTTGTAGGCAAAGCCTCGGACGCCAAAGGACTGGTCCACAAACCAGATCGTCTGGTCAGTTCTGTTCTCAACGCGGTAGCCGATGGTGTCATGCCGGTGGTACTCACGTTTGTCTAGCAGAAACACAAGCTGATCCGTCAAGCTGGACCCGAACAGCTCGCGAAACCGAGCTTCCGCTTCCTCGTCTGTGGTGGACGCGGCCGGTGAGGAAGTAATGGCAAGCAGCAATAGGGGAGCGATCGCCACCAACGCGAGGCCCGCCAGCGCAACGAGAGCCAGAGTCCGCCTTGCGTTCATCACCATCTCCCGGCTCCCCGAGGGCCGAGGAGCGTTAGCCCCTGGCGCTCACGGTCTTGCTCGTTCTGACGCCGTC
>DATEXS010000172.1:0-2603 GCA_035256725.1 Anaerolineae bacterium | reverse complement strand
CCTCAGCGCTTCCTGGAGAGGCTGTCCGGTCTGATCAAGCGGGCGCTGACAGCCAGCGAGGGCAGGGTAACCCTGGAGATGCTGGCCGCTGCCACCGGCCATAGGGAATCTGCGGTGCGCCTGGGCCTCGACTGGCTCATCGAAGCGGGCCACATCGCCATCCAGGATGAAGAGGGCGACGAGATACGTCTCGGGCCGGGCCCTGGCAAGCCAGGGAGCGATGTGGAGGGGGCCGGTGCGCGGCTGCGTGCCTTGCTGGCAGAGACCTCGGCGTATCGTACTCACTTCTCCAGGGCTCCTGCCCAGACCCTGCTGGATTACTGACCTAAGGATTCCTCGATGATTGCTCTCTGCGACGACGGGCACCCATCAGTGGTCAGGAAAAAGATGCTTGGGGCGGCGAGGTTGGAGGAACGAGGGTACAGCGAGGCGTGGTGCCACGCAGGGCCTGCCTGGGTGGCGCACGATGGCTTGTAAGGGGCCTGACCATGTGGTAGAATCGCTGTGCACAGGCCTGGAGACTGGGTCAGAGGAGGAGGTTGGGGCATGTTAGACAACGTGAGGTCAGGGATCGATCGGCGAGTGATCATTGCGGGCGTGGTAGGTCTGGCACTGGGCTGCCTGTTTGGCTGGATGGTGCTGGGCTGGGCGGTCTTCCCCGTCACCTGGATGAATGCGGACCCGTGGGACCTGCGACCTGAGCAGAAAGGCGCCTACGTCACTCTGGTGGCTGATTCCTACAGCATCGACCAGGATGCGGATCTGGCCCGCCAGCGTCTGACGGGGTTCGACAAAGGCGAGCTGGCCGATACACTGGCCACGCTGGTCGAAGAGGCCGAGAAGGCGGGAGACAGTGACCAGAAACGCCGCCTCCAATATCTGGCCACGGTCCTGGATATGACCCCCTCGGTGGCCACCCCGACCCCGGCAGCGACTCCGCAGCCAGGCACGAGGAGTCTTTTCTCCTCCGTTCGTTCATTGGTGCCCCTGTGCGGGCTTGCGCTGGTGCTACTCGTTATCGCGGCTCTGATAGCCGTCATCGTCTTCCGCCTCCTGCGGCCGCGGGCTCCGAGGAAACCTCGCCGGGTGGCTCGCGAGGAGCGGGCAAAGGCTCGTGAGCTGGGGCCCCAGGAGACCCTGGGGCCGTTCGTGACCACCTATGACTTCGGAGACGATGGCTACGACACCTCCTTCAACATCGAGACTCCCGGACCTGGTGGAGAGTTCTATGGGGCCTGCGGCGTGGGATTCTCGGAGGTCTTGGGAGAGGGCAGCCCGGACAAGATCGCGGCCTTCGAGGTCTGGCTCTTCGACAAGACCGACATGGACGATGTGCGGACGGTGACCAAGGTACTGATGAGCGAGTTCGCCTACAACAGCCAGGTATTGCGCGACAAGATGAGGGACCGTGGGGAGGCGGTGCTCGCCGAACGGGGAAAGGCCATCATCATCGACGGGGTTGGCCTGCAACTCCGGGCTGAGGTCGTGGATTTCCAGTACGGAGCTGATCCTACCTTGTCGCCGAACAGCTATTTCCAGAAGCTCACCACCCAACTGGTCCCTGTCCTCAATCCCTGATTCCAGGGGCGCGCTGGGCGTAGCATGTGTCCCCGCCTGCTAGACAGAGCCGCGGGGGGCTCGGGCTGCGAGCGGAGGTGGGTCTGAGACAACCTTGGCTCTGCGGTTGGCGGAGCACGCAAATGGATCGGAATGTAGACTGGAGGCAGCATGACCCTGGGGTTACGATGCCTCCTTTGCTTTTCTGCCGGGAAAGGGTAGGGAGATCGGCGCGGGCAGACCCGCTGGGCCTATTTGCGCAGAAGCGGGGCGGACCGGATACCCAGTCAACGCTTGAGTGGATCGCCCTTCCCTGGACGGGGCCAGCGAGCGCCAAGTTGTTGCGGGGCCTCCGGCGGCTAATCGAGAAGCCCTTCGCATCGTTCCTTCAGCATACGGGCCAGTCGGCGCAGGGATACAGCACAGGAGTTAGCGATGGAGCAATACAGACCACGGCGCAGACCACTCTGGGAGTTGACGCAGCGGCTAGTGAACACGGCCATGGGGCGGGAGAAGGCCGACCTGGTGATCCGAGGAGGATCGTTGGTCAACGTGCACACCGCGGAGATCCAGGACGGACTGGACGTCGCCGTCAAAGCTGGTCGCGTGGCGCTGGTGGGCCGGGCCGAGCACACACTGGGTGAGGAGACAGAGGTCCTGGATGCACGGGGGTACTACTTGCTCCCCGGGCTGATAGAAGGTCACGTTCACATCGAGAGCAGCATGATCACACCTACACAGTTCGCTCGCGCGGTCCTTCCTCAGGGGACAACAACTGTGTTCATCGACAACCACGAGGTGGCCAACGTACTGGGGGTTGACGGCATCAAGCAGATGATGCAGGAGTCACTGGGCTTGCCTCTCAAGGTCTACCTGGCAGTGCCCTCTTGTGTGCCAGCCCTGCCGGGCCTGGAGGATGCAGGGGCCGTCATCGGGCCAGCCGAGGTGGAGGAGGCTATGACCTGGGATCGCGTGGCCGGGCTGGGCGAAATGATGAACATGCCCGGGGTGCTCGGCGCGGACGGAGAGGTCCACTCCATGCTGCG
>DATEXS010000171.1:0-2814 GCA_035256725.1 Anaerolineae bacterium | reverse complement strand
TGTTCCTCCAGATCCGCGGTCATCTCCACGATTTGCTCATAGGTCCCATGCTCATGGCACTGGTAGCAGCTCTCCTTAGGGTACTTGAGCTCCTTCAAAGGGACCTCATAGTCGCCCTGAAGGTACATCACCAACTCGTTCACCTGCTGCTCCAGGGTCGGCACGTGACACCCCAGGCAAGTGATGTCGTACTCTGCGTGGGTGTTGGCGCCATAGTCCGACTCCTGCCACGACTCCACGTACGGGTCCATGATGTGACAGGTGCCGCAGAACTCAGGCTTATCGTGGTACTCCCAGAAACCCACAGCGCCCACAGCGCCGAAAACCACCACGGCCAAGAGAACCACGATCAGGATGATCCATTTCCTCCCCACGATCCAGGGAAACCTCCTCATTCTACAGCTCCACTCTCGCAACCCGGACTCTTGGGCAGCACATAAGATCTACATGGCTCAGGCAGCTCGCCCGTGCCATCGCCAAGGTCCGCTGGCATCCAGCGCAACATACCTATCCTCGCGCCAGCCTGGGTTGTCCACTGTCCGGGACCATTTGTCAAGTCAGGAAACGAGCCGCGAAGAATCGTGCTCCATGTTAGTCCGCGTCCGGCGTTGCAGCGGGACCTAGCAGAAGCGCAGCAGCGCATCGGTGGCACTGCAGACCAGGCCCAGCCTCGAGCCCCAGATCGCCTGTCTCTCTGAGTGACATGGTCAGCGCCCTGGGCAACTCCTCAAGGCCACAAGGCTCGTTTCGGCGCCCAGGTTCCACCTCGCAGGGGGTGTTTGACAACCTCGTTTCGCATCAGTATACTTGTGCAATACACTTGACTAATCCTCCCAAACCGTGGAGGTTGCATGGGTGAATCGGTGTCCGGTTCTCAGCTCGCAGCCCAGGGCCTGGTGACAGGCAGCCGGCTGAAGTACGTCATCGGAGGCGCCATCATCCTGGTCGTCATCGCGTGGCTCATCTTGAGCAACATCGAAGGCGCCAGCGCTCATTATCTGACCGTGGAAGAACTGCTGGCTCAAGGACCGTCGGATCAGATGGTTAGAGTCTCTGGTCTCGTGGTGGGTGAGACGATTGAGTGGGATCCACAGCGACTGATCCTCCGCTTCGAGATCGCCGACGAAGGTGGTAGTATTCCTGTCATGTACGAGGGCGTTCGTCCTGATATGTTCCGGGACGGCGCGCAGGCCGTAGTGGAGGGCAAGCACTCCTCTAGCGGCGTCTTCGAGGCCACCGCCCTCATCCTCAAGTGCCCTTCCAAGTACGTCGCGGAATAGGCTGTTCATAGTCCACCTCCACATAGGGGGCAAGAATGTCTCAGATAGGCTTTGGGGTCCTTCTCCTCTGCCTGTGCGTCTCGGTCTACGGGGCTATTGCCTCGTTCATGGGCGCTCATCGTGGCCCTCGCCGGCTACTCCAGAGTGGAGCGAACGCCCTCTTGATGATGGCGGTCCTGGTCAGTCTGGCAGTGGCCATTCTCCTCTATCTCCTGCTGACGCACGATTTCGGAGTGACCTATGTTTACCAGTACACTAGCACGCACCTGCCTTTCATATATACAGTCTCGGCCTTCTGGGCCGGCGAGGCAGGCTCCTGGCTCCTGTGGCTTTGGTTCCTCACCATTCTCGCCGCCATAGCAGTAAGGCAGAGTGAGAGGTTGGGGAAGATCGGGCCGTACATCCTGGCCACTCTGGCCGCCAACGAGGCCTTCTTCACCCTGGTATTGATCCTCATCACCAATCCCTTTGAGACCATGCACTCCACACCGGTGGAAGGCGTAGGTATGCTGCCACTGCTGGAGAATCCCGGTATGGTCATCCACCCGCCGGTCCTCTTCCTCGGCTACGCTGGCTACGCCCTACCTCTCGCCTTCGCGCTGGGGGCGCTGATGAGCGGAGAGCTGAGCGGCGAGTGGGTGAAGGCCGTAAGGCCCTGGAATCTCTTCGCCTGGCTCTCTTTGGGACTGGGGATCCTCATCGGGGCATGGTGGTCCTACGTGGAACTGGGTTGGGGCGGCTATTGGGCCTGGGACCCAGTGGAGAACGCTTCCCTCATCCCCTGGCTCATCGGGACCGCCTTTGTGCATTCGGCCATGATAGAGGAGCGACGCGGAATGCACAGGATGTGGAACGTAGTGTTGGCTACCCTCTCCTTCGTGTTGTGCCTGTTCGCAACGCTGGTGACCAGAGGAGGCATCATCGTATCCGATCTCCACGGCTTTGCGCGCAGCCTTCAACCCATTGCCTACTTGCTGATAGCCTTCATGGCGCTCATCCTCGGAGTCAGCTCCTTCCTCATGTGGCGCCGTCGGCACCAGCTCGCGAGTGAACGGCAGATGGAGAGCCCCCTTTCCCGAGAAGGTACATTCCTGCTCGCCAATCTGCTTCTTTGCGGGATGGCTCTGATAGTACTCGTGGGAACCTTGTATCCAACATTATTGCAGACTATTCGAGGTCTCCAGGTCAGCCTCGACGCCGCCTTCTTCGATCGAGCTACGGGTCCTCTCGCTCTGGGTCTCATCTGTCTGATGGGCGTCTGTCCGGTCATCGCCTGGCGGCGAGAAACTCGTGAAGGTCTTCGCGCCCTCCTTCCCGCCTCCATCGGAGGTGCGCTGTTCGCTGTGGTGCTCTTTGCCCTGGGCGTGAGGGACGCGCTGCCGCTCGTCTCCGGTGCCATTTCCGCCTTCGTTGTCCTCTCACTCCTGTCGATCTTGGCACGGGACGTGATGAGTCGGCAGCGCTCAACGGGAGAGGGCTACCCGCGCGCCATTCTCACACTTCTGTCGAAGACTCGCCGACGCTACGGTGCCTA
>DATEXS010000170.1:0-3033 GCA_035256725.1 Anaerolineae bacterium | reverse complement strand
GATATCTGCCGGGGCCGCGAACTTGGCCCCTATCTTGGCGCCCAGGTCCAGGACGGTGAGGGGCAGGTTGACGTTCACCTTCTGCTTGCCGGTGTTGATGTCAGTCACGCGGACCCGGAACCAGCGCGGCGAGCCACTGGGTTTTTCGCGCCGCGAGGGCTCCTCCAAGGCAGCGAGGAGTTTTGCCCCCTCCTCCGCAGTGATCTGCCCTCCCTCGATCATTTTCAGGATCTGTAGTCTTTCCTCATCAGTCGCCATGCGTGTTCCTCCCTACGAATCTCCCAAGTCCAGCGTGAAGAGATCCATTGTTTCCAGTGCCACGAAGCCATGTCGCTGGAAGGCGTCTATGGCCAGATCGTAAGAGGGATGGATCTCGGCCAGGATAGGCTGCCAGAGATGGTTCTCCACCGCATGGAGGGCGTGGATCAGCAGACCCTCCTCTACCTCTCCTCGATGAGCTGGGTGGACCATCAGGCTTAAGGAATTGGCCACGAGAAAAGCTCCCGTCTTCAGGGTCAGCAGGCCTGCCATCTCGCCATGCCTGTAGGCTGCAAAATGGAAGGTGGAGCGCCCTTTGAGCAAGCCTCCCAAGCCGGAGCTGAGCCATTTCAGTGCTGAATGCCGATAGTCACCTTTGTTGAGGGGCAGAATTTCTCTGGCCTCCGGAGAGAGGGCTTCCTCGGCCAGGTGGAGCAGTTGCTGCCACTCACCCCGCTTCACCAGCCTGATTTCGGCCCTCGGTAGGGGCAGGAGCGTGGCCCCGGGTGGCCGGTCCATTCTCATCTTGGCCACCGAGTCCACCTCTGTGAAACCCAGTCGGCTGTACAGGGCGCGAGCGGTGGAGTTCTCTGCCCTCACCTCCAGGCTGACTCGTGGGGCTTCCTTTCCTTTGGCGAACTCGATCCCCTCCGACACCAGTCGAGAGGCGATGCCTTGCCTGCGAAAATCTGGATGAACGGCCAGATTGCTGATGAACCATCCTGTGCGTCCTTTGTAGTGGTGGTGTACGGTGACGTTGCCCACGATCCTGCCTTGCTCAACCCAGACGAAGCCGCTGTAGAAGCCAGCGAGGGGCGAGCCAGCGGCATTGAGGACGAAGAAGAGCGGCCCGAGAAGCCAGGACAGGGTGCGCATCTCGCGCAGCATCTCGCGGCTTGAGGAATCCAGAGCATCGCCGAAGGCGAGCTCGATGAGCTCAGCCGTCGGCGGCAGATCCCTAAACGGATCGAAGGGACGCAAGCCGCGGAAATCGCTGTCTCCTGCCGCGAGGCCAGCAATCATTGATCAAACCTCCACTGACCGTTCCGCCAGGCGCTTGCGGGCGGCATCCGGGGCATGGGGAGAGCCCGACTTGGGCTCCGTCATTATCGTGAGGGCGGGAAGGACGGCGAGGGCCGTGACCATGCCTGCGCCGATGAAGACTGCGCGAATGCCAAGAGCATCAGCCAGGAAGGCAGCTCCGCCCATGGAAAGGAGATAGCTCAGAGTCATGGTGGTCTCCACAACGCTGCTTACTCGCCCCAGCTTCTCATTTGGAACGGTGCGCTGGATCAGTGTGCTTAGAGCCGCATTGAGAGGGGCCAGGCCGAGCCCGGCCCCGAACGTGGCCAGAGGTATGAGGAGGAACTGGCTCACCACCCCGCACAGAGCCACGGTGCTGCCCAGCAGGGCGACGGAGCAGGCGATGATGCGCGACAATCGGAACCGCTGAGCTAGGTTGCCTACGAGCAGGCTTCCGACCAGCATGCCTACTCCTTGCGTGGTCTGCACGAAGCCTAGACCCTCTGGACCCACGCCGAACTCTCCCTGAAGGTAGGGCACGAACAAGACCTCGATGGCGCCCACTCCCAGGAAGGCCACCAGGAGAGTGACAATGATGCCCAGAACGGTCTTGTTGTGTAGGGTATAGGATATGCCTTCCGCAAGGCGATGCCCAAGCGTTCTCACGCTGATTGGCTCCTCATCCACAGTCTGTCCACTAGTGGTGACGGTGACGATGGCGATCGCCGAGATGAAGTAGGATATTGAGTCCACGACGAAGGCTACTGCTGTTCCCGCCCAGGCGATCAGGAAGCCTGCCAAGGCGGGCCCCATCAGCAGTGCCACCACACGGATGGTCTGCGAAAGGGCGTTGGCGGAGAGAAGCTTGTCCTCTTCTTCGACGATCAGGGGGATCATGGCCGTCTTCGCGGGCGCGAAGAAGACACTAACCGAGGAGAGCAGGAAACCTACCACATAGAAGACGTAGACCTGCTCAGCGCTGCGCACGGTCAGAAAGGCGAGCACGAGCAGCCCTCGCAACAGATCTGAGATGATCATCACGTGCTTCCGATTGACACGATCAACGACCACGCCGGCCAGGAAGCTGAAGACGAGCTGTGGCAGAGTCAGGGAGATCATCATCATGCCCATGGCTACAGTGGAACCTGTTAGTCGATTGACGGTGATGAGCAGCGCCAGGAAGGTGAAGCTGTCTCCAATCTGGGAGATGACTTGTCCCAGCCAGAGTGCCAGGAAGTTCCTGTTCCTGAGTACGTCTGCGAAAGACGCTCTCTTCTTGTAGGGCGCACTCATTCCTATCGCTCCATGCCCCTCAGCAGTTCCACCGCATCCTCGGGCGCAATCTCGCCGGCCTGGACCTGCTCAAGTATGGACTTGCGTCGCTCGGCTCCCACGACAGCCTCCGCCGCAACCTCATATCCCAGGGCGCGGATGGCGTCATGGAGGCGGTTCCGCACTGTGGGGTACGATATGCCGAGTTCCTCCTCCACCCTGGTGATCTTGCCCTCGCATTTGACAAAGGTCTCCACGAAGTGGAGTTGTTCCGGAGTGAGGCGATAGAACTTGCCCAGGTTGAAATGGCCCTCCAGGGCTGTGTCGCAACTGCGACAGTGCAGCCTGGTGACGGTCAATTCCTCTCCGCATACCGGGCACTTACCGATGACCTGATACATGTGTTGTCCTCCCTCTGTCAGGGTGCGGGCTACCTTGTGAGTGTCATGTGGCGACAGCCGGAGGCTAGAATATGCTTGG
>DATEXS010000169.1:0-5917 GCA_035256725.1 Anaerolineae bacterium | reverse complement strand
GGCGTCCGCGGCTTTGGTGCTTCTGGGCGGGCTCTTCCTGCGGGCGGCCGTGCTCTTGGGCGGCCAACTGATGTAGGAGAGCGTAGCACTCGGCAATCAGGGGTGTTGCGCCAAGATGGGAGATCGACAGGCCAGGGATATGGGTCCCTGGCCTGTCAGTTGGTGTCCATGGTTCAGGGCTTCAAGAGGCCGCATCGGTGAGGAAGATCACGGATTGTGGCTCCAGTGGCACGAGATCCTTCCACTCCTGACACTGCCTGGCGGCCCGCTCGGGGCCCCACTTTCGGAGAAGGTGTTCATTGGCGCAGAGAGAGTCCACGAAAGCGCGATATCTCCGTATCTTCCCCCCGCCGGCGGTGACGTAGGCCAGTGTGGCTACGGCGAGCAAAGACTTGGTCTGAGACCGGCCGAAAACCCCCAGCAGCGTGGGTTCGATGGGATCTTCGATGGCGCTTTCCGGATCCATCTCCCGCTCCTCTCGCTAGACAGGTATCTCGGCTTGCACTGTAGTTCCTTGTCCTGGCCCAGAGTGGACTGTCAGGCTACCTCCAGCCAACTCCGCTCGCTCCACCATGCCGGTCAGGCCGAGTTTTCCTACCTCCACGAACTCCCGTGCCTGACCAGGCGGCTGGAAACCTCGACCGTTATCCTGGACAGTGATCTTGACGGTGCCGTTGCAGAACTCCACCGTCGTCACCACCTGCGTGGCCCCGGAATGCTTCCTGACATTGGTGAGGGCCTCTTGAGCGATGCGGAAAAGGACAAGCTCCACTTCCGGGGAGAGGCGCCTCTGCGCGCCTACGACTTCCAGTCGTGTTTCTATGTGATCCTCTTCCGACATCCTGCTGGTCAGTCCTTCCAACGTGGGCAGCAGCCCCAGGTCGTCGAGAGAGGATGGCCGAAGGTCCTGGCTGAAGCGGCGCACATCCTGGGCGATCTGGGCTGTGAGCTTTCGCAGATTCTCCAGACGGGCTTTCACTGCGGGGGGAGTCTCGCCCTCTGAGTTGACCAGCAGCGCGTCAAGTTGACGAGAGAGAGCCACCAGGGACTGCGCTGTGTCGTCGTGGAGCTCACGGGCCATACGCCGACGCTCCTGCTCCTGCGCGGTCAGGATCTGCTTGGCATAGAAACGCATGTTCTCGTATAGCTGGGCATTCTCGATGGCGATGGCAGCCTGGCGCGCTACGCCCGAGAGCACCGTCACATCACGGTCGGAGAAGGAGCGTCTTTCCCTCAACGTCAGCACGGCCAGGCTTCCGAAGACCTTGCCGCCGGTGACTATGGGGACCACCATGATGCTTTTCAGCCCGCCCTTCACAAAGGCCTCAAGCCTGCGTGGATAGGCGGGGTAGTCCTCGATCACGGCAGGCGCGTCGCTGGTTATGACCTGCGCCGCCAGACCCTCGCCCTCCGGAATCCTCGCCTGCATCATTTCGTCGGGGAGGTTGTGCCGATAAGGATAGCGGATCACGCCTCTCGCTTCATCCAGCAGACCAATCACTCCGGCGTCGGCACCCACCAACTCCTCGGCAATCTGTACCACCTTGGACAGCACCTTGTCCAGCTCCAGCTCCGAGGTTATCCCTTCCGCTACCTCATTCAACCGCCTCTCTCGCTCTAGCTGTCTGGTTACATCGCGGTGCAGCCTGGCGTTCTCGGCCGCTACCCCCATCTGAGAGGCAATGGCGCTCAGCAGTTCCACTTCTTCCGGCAGGAAGCGGCGGCTACCGCTTTCGCCCACCACCAGGGCGCCAAGGGTTTGCCCTTTCGACTTCAGGGGAAGGGCAACCTGGCTGGTCAATGCCGGATCTGTGACCAGCATTCTGGCCAGCTTGAGTCCAGTCGCGCTCTCGATCAGGGCCCGCGGCAGACCTCGGTAGGCCACGAGGGTGAGATCGGCTTCCTTCTCAGCCAACACGAAGATCAACCCCGCCTCTATGCCTGTGAGTTCCAAGACCACGCTCAGGGCCTCGCCAAGCATGCGCCTCAGTTCCAGAGAGCCCGTTAGCACAGCCGCCACCGCGTTTATCGCCTGCAACCGCACGGTAGCCTTTTCACGCAACACCTCTTGGGTCTTCTTGATCCAGGCCAGCCAAATGGTCAGACCTCCAACGAGGGTGACAGCCATGGTCTCTATGGCAGCATCGGCCGGACTCGGACTGAGGAAGAGTATGCGGGGGACCATGATCAGGAAGGCTGCCACCAGGGTGACCAGTCCGGCGGTGGGCCCCAGGGCGAAGGCCGCGTAGCCGATGGGCAGGATGAGCAGAACTCGTTCTGTAGCATGGCGAGCCAGGGTGACCTCTCCCCGTATGGGGATCGGCAGAGTGCGCAGCTGGGCACTGTAGTGCAGCAGCACGCCACTGAGGAGCATGGCGATGACCAACCAGAGGCTGGGGCTGACGATGATCCTTTGCAGGCGCCCCATGGACACTGTAGGAGTATAACTCATGGTCCTGTCCCTCGGCGGTTCACTCCCAGTGGTGTGGTCTGCCAAGAGATCGCGGCCACGGCTGGCGAGGGCAACTCACTGAATCTCCTCCAGGGTGAACCAGCCTTTGCCCAGAGCCTGGATGACCGCTTCCGTTCGTGAACCAACCTGCATCTTGCTGAAAATGTTGCTGAGATGCCCCTGGACTGTACGTACACTCAGCGAAAGCTCGTTGGCGATCTCCATGTTGGTCATGCCCTTGGCCGCGAGCTTGAGCACCTCCATCTCTCTGTCGCTGAGTTGATCGGACTCGATGCCCGTCGTAACGTCTTGGCGTGGCAAGGCAAAGCGGTTGATCACTTTGCGCGCGATGGCGGGATGGAGTATGGACTCCCCAGCGTGCACTGCCCGGATCGCCTCGACCAACTCCTGCGCAGGCACGTCCTTTAGCAAATAGCCAGCCGCCCCTGCTTCCAGGAGCGCGAAGATGTACTGGTCATCGTCGTACGCGCTCAGGATCAGAACCGCGGTGTCCGGCTGCACGCTTTTTATTTTCCTGGTGGCCTCTATGCCAGTCATTTTGGGCATGGCGATATCCATGATGACGACGTCGGGATGCAGGCTGGCTGCCAGCTCGACCGCTTCCTCGCCATCTCCAGCCTCACCTACGACCAACAGATCGTTCTCGTGCTCCAGCAGTTCGCGTGTGCCCTGGCGCACCAGTACGTGATCGTCGGCAAGAAGGATAGTTGTGCTGTTCATTGGCTAGTCTCCTCCTTACTCCATTGGTGGGGTTCCCTGGGAACGACCGCCGCAAAGCGGGACGGGCACAGGAGGACTTGGATAGGTCAGCTTAAAAGTCATTATAGCTTGTTCCGGCGCGACAATCAAGCTCCCCGGTTGGCGCGAGCAGCGTGTGGCCGTTGTCAGTCGCGGCCACGGTCCAACCACCATCTTGCTGACCAAGCTCAGGCTACGGGCCGTAAGGGACACATTGCCGCTTGACTCCCGGAAACCTCGTGGCCAACGCGGGGCTGGAGTCTTCTCCACGCCCTGTTCCCAGGTCTGTGGAGGGCCATGGGCATATATGCCTACCGCCCGTGGGTGTAACTGCCCAAGGGTTTGACTTGGGGTGGCGGCGGAAACACGCAGCGGCAAGCGGGCGTAGTACGCCTTTTTCCGGGTGGCAGAATGAGCGATTCTTCTCTTCCAGGCCACCCAGCATCCTGGTATACTGTAGGTGGAGTCTGGAGAGGCGTGAGAGAAAGGGGGTAACTGAGATGTTGTCACTAGAGATAATCGGAATCCTGGGGGCGTTGTTTGCTTTCTTGGTCTACGGCATGGTAAGAACCACCCTGGCCAAACGGGAGGCGGGCGTACAGCGTAGGACCGAGGAGGTCAGCCCGATAGCGGCCGAGAAGGGCCGCTAGGGACCTGGGTGATGCGCACTGGGCGATCACGTCGCTCAGTGGTTGAGAACGGATTGGAAAGGAGGTAAGAACATGCTGTCGCTGGAGCTCATAGGGATATTCGTCCTGTTGTTCGCGTTCGTGACCTACGTGATGGTTGTAACACAGCTGGAGCGTAGGAGTCTGCGAAAAGGGGCGGAGAAGCCGGTGGAACGGCCCGCAGGCGCTGCCAAGGTGAAGGTGGAGGACTAGGATCGAGACAATATCAACTCAATCAGGAGGCGTGTGAGATGTTGACAATCCAGATTATCGCTGTACTGCTGCTCCTGCTTGGCCTACTGATCTACTCGATGGTCAGGACCCTGCTGCAGCGAAGGGAGGCCAAGCTACTGGGCCGAGCCGAAAGGACGGCCAGAATACTGCTGGTGGATGACGACCCCGACTTCGTCAAGATCACCAAGAGGATCCTGGACAGCCGCGGATACGAGGTGGAGACGGCCTCAAGCGGTGCCCAGGCACTGAAGATGATGCGCTCTGGCTCCGTGAAGCCGGATCTGGTATTGCTGGACATCATGATGGACTACATCACCGATGGTCTAGATGTCAGCAACGCGATTCAGAGGGATCCTCAATTGAAGGACATTTCGGTGATCATGGTTACATCCCTCACCGGCGTGAAGAGTCAGGAGATATTCCCCAGCGACCAGCGTGTCGCAGTCAGTGGCTGGCTGAGCAAGCCGGTCCGGGCAGAGAGCCTGTTGAAGGCGGTGCAGGATAGCCTGGCCGGTGCACCTGAGGGTGTCCCCGTCGGCGCACCGGCGGTTTCCTAGCGGTTGACCTGTGGCTGGTTTCGAGGTGAGCAATCGCCGGCAAGGTGGTGGGGCGGGATTCTGCGCCAGAAGCTTGAGGGACGCGCGAGGGCAGGCTTGATTGCGTTGTGCGGTCAAGCCTGGCTTTTTGCCTCGTCCTGGGCCCGAGTGGTGATTTGGCATCCCGGGCTGTCTGTGTTAGTGTTCGGGGTAGGCGAGCAGGCCAGGGCGGCCGATGATCGGGGTCAGGGTCTGTCCCAGGCCTAATTGGTTAGTCTAGGGAGTGAAAGCGAATGTCCAGAGTGGCAATGTTGATCGATGAATCGATATGTATGGGCTGTCGCGGGTGTCAGGTAGCGTGTAAACAATGGAACGACCTGCCCGCCGAGGAGACAACTCAACGGGGTACGTACGAGAATCCTCCGGACCTGTCGGCTGTTACCTGGACGCGGGTGAGGTTCACCGAGCTCGACCAGGGCGACAGCGTGCAGTGGCTGTTCCTGACCCAAGGCTGTTTCCACTGCGGGAAACCCGCCTGTGTGGAGGTTTGCCCCACGGGCGCACTGAAGCAGGATCCCGAGCTGGGTATTGTGACCGTGGAGAAGGACCTGTGCAACGGCTGCGGCTACTGTACTCAGTTCTGTCCCTTTGGCATACCGCGCCTGGACACCGACGTGCTTTCCGGCGAGGGCAAGGCCTTCAAGTGCCACTTCTGCCAAGACCGCCTGTCCAATGGCCTGATCCCGGCGTGTGTGAAGACCTGTCCTGCCGGGGCTTTCGACTTCGGTGACCGCGAGGCGATGTTGGCCAAGGGGAGGGCTCGTGTGGAGGAACTGAAACAGGGCGGGCTCCCGAACGCTAATCTCTACGGTGAGCACGAGATGGGTGGGCTCGGAAGGCTCTACGTGCTGAAAGAAAGGCCCTCGCTATACGGGCTGCCGGAGAACCCGCAATACCCGGTGATGGCCAACCTGTGGCAGGATGTGCTGCAGCCCTTGGGAACCTTGGCTTTTGGTGCCGCCGCCCTGGGCGTGTTGGGCTTCTTCTTCGTGTCGCGGCGCAACATCAAGATGGAGGAAGTCGAATGATAGGCAACAGGGTCCGTGCGGTACAGGAGGCAAACGACGCCGGAGCCATCAGGATCAGGTGGATTCCCAAATACTCGGCGATGGAACGTATCTTCCATTGGGGACATACGGTGACCTTCCTCATGCTGGCCATGACAGGGATGATCCTGTTCTTTCCCCTCCTGCGTCCCTTGGCGCGAG
>DATEXS010000168.1:0-3322 GCA_035256725.1 Anaerolineae bacterium | reverse complement strand
AGACCAAAAGTGCAAGCTAGCCAGACCAGGTAGCTGGTCAGGAGGATACCCAGCGGTTTGGCCAGGGCATACCCCCTATCAGGCAAGTTGCGGAAGAGCCTCCACGCCAGGGGCAGAGCAGCCAGGCCCAGGACCTCAACCACCAACCACCAGCTAAGCGCGTGGATCATCTCGCCACCACCTCGTACACCTTCACCCCTGGGTTCTCGTAGGCCAGGGTCAGTTCGCCCATCGTTCGCAACTCGTCGAACTTCTCCAGCCCCTCTGAGGGGTAGACGCTGCGCTCCAGTTGCCCCACATAGATGTAGCTGACATTCAGCCTAGTGATCAACTCCCGCGTCTCCTCCAGGTCCATCGTTCGGTAGAGGGTGTTGGCATCATCTGACCTCGGCCCCACCTGCCAATCGTAGCGCTGTTCGCTCTGATGCGCACCCAGGAGGGTGGGCAACCCGGTATAGCTCGCCACCTTCAGGCCGAACTCGCGATAATAAGCCAGTGGAGCCTCGGCCACGACAGGGGTGCCCCTTACATGCTCCAGGAACCAGCTGATAGCCTGGTGGTCGTATACAAGTTGTATGCGGTTGTTTTCATCCGGCCAAGTGTAGGACCCCACGGTCATGAAAGCCGAGCCGTCCAGTGTGCCCAGGGGAGGCCTGGGACCAGGGAAGCGGTCGTCCACCCGCTGCCACGTGCCCAGGAAGAAGAAGACCGTGCTGGAAACAAACAGCAGCAGGCATAGGGCTTGCCAGGCGTGGCGCAAAGGGGCACGCCGGACCCCGGAGAACCGACTCCACATAGCAGGGAGGCTGGCTCCCGTCGCCAGAGCCAGCAGCACCCAGGCCTGGGTGTAGAACTTGAAAATGGTGTTCATACGATAGTACTCCCCGCCTTGCAGGAAGTCCTTCAAGAACACCAACTCGCAGCCCAGGAGGATGCCCAAGCCCAGGAAAACCAGCAAGGCAACGAAGTTGTCCTCCACTGTGGCTTTGCGCCGCAAAACCAACACCCCGAACAGAACGACCAGAGGAGAGAGCAAGGCCAGCACCCACAGTTTGTAGACCAGCAGCGCTGCACACAGCAGCGCCAACCCGCCCAACAGCAGCAGCTCAGCCACGTACGGCGCTCCACGCCTCCGCACCAAGGCCTGACACCGGTCCAAGAGCCGAGGCAGCCGCATACCTCGGCGCAGTAGCAGGCCCAGACAACGCAGCGGCACGTCCCGGGGACGATCCCATACCACCTTCGACCACAGGAGACTCACCCCCAGGAAGAGGAAAAACGCCCAAATGGTCAGGAACTGCTCCACATCGGTGGGCGCACGCACCACACCCAGACCGACATAGAGAGCCTGGAAGTGGCTGTAAAACGGCAGATAGAAGACCAGGCTCAGACCAGCCACCAGGGCGAAGAGGGCCACTGCCACCAGCGCCCTTCGCCATTTCCAGAAGCCCCCGAGCCCCAGCAGGAGTGCGGCCAGCACCAGGATTAGATACGCGGGCATGTCCCAGGTGTTGATCACCGCCACCGCGCCCAGCGTCACCACCAGCACCAGTGCCCCGGCGACGTGCTCCCCACTCCACAGTCGAGACTCCTTTGCCGCGCTCACGAGAGAGCCCCAGGCCTTACGGAGGGCCTCCCGCCTGCTCTGAGGGCTCAGCCCGGCTTCCTCCTCACCTCCGGGAGTTGCTCCCCTCGCCGCCAGGGCTAAGTTGAGGGCCAGAGCCAGGAGGAAGATGGTCACGGGGATGCCGATCATGTGAGGGTGTAGATCGGCAAAGAGGTAACTCCAGTAGGGGAATTCGTTGATGGTCTGTGGGATGACTCTCGAGCTGCGCCAGTAGTCGAATCGGCCCAGATGGGCCCGGCCCAAGACAACGCGCACCAACCCAGGCACAGCTCTCACCAGGCCCTCAACGCCCGGGATGCGGCTCTCGAAACTCCAGCCGCCAGCCTCGCCCAGTCCTTCAACAAGCTGCACTGGGCCATCCAGGTTGGCGAT
Organism: Anaerolineae bacterium; assembly: GCA_035256725.1. Classification (GTDB taxonomy): domain Bacteria; phylum Chloroflexota; class Anaerolineae; order UBA7937; family B3-Chlor; genus JAUVXJ01. Next base: position 1,323 of record DATEXS010000168.1, on the reverse strand, counting down.
CAGCACCACAAAGGTCATGGACAACAGACCCGACAGTCGTCTTCGGGTCAGGTTGTAGCCCACGGAGAAGGCGTTGGCCGCGGTCAGGGCGAAGAGGGAGGGCACGGCCAGATTGAAGGCCACGGCGGGCACGATGCCCGTCAGCTTGATGAGGATGCTCACTAGGTGCAGGCCGTAGTAGTAGTAGTTGATGTAGCCGCCCGCATAGTAGGGGTCGTAGGGCGGGAAGTAGGCGCTCTTGGTAATGGCATTGAGGAAAGCGAACTCCATACTCTTCTCGCCGCCGTTCCAGGGATGCCACAGATCGGGGTTGAGCAGACGAATGACCACGAAGAACAGAAACGCCGCTCCAAACAGCGCCTCGCAAACCAGGATCAGCCCCTTGCGCTCTCGCCACAGGGTAAGCATCTCGCCTCGTCTACGCCAGAACAAATACCCCGAGGCCAGCCCCAGGACCAGGCAAGCTCCCACCGTGGTCGGCAGGCTATTGGTCAGCAGGCGATAGCTGGCCGCCACCCACACCAGGAAGGCCACTACCAGCAAGCCCATGGTCTTGGAGAGGACGTAGCCACGGTCCGCCAGGCGATGGAAGACCACCGTGGTCAACGGCAGCGCCAGCAGGCCCAGAATCTGTATGGCCAGCCACCAAGAGATCACGGATAGCAGTGGATGGGCGTTGGCGACAGGGTTCCAGCCCCACTCGTCGATGATGGGCAGTTCATCGACCGGACCGTCCAGAAGCAGACTCTTGCCCGAACGGCTCGAGGTTGAAGAGACCGCTGCGGACGGCGTCAGCGCAGGCTCAATCGCCAAGGCATCTCGAAACAGCTCTCTGAACTCTTCCTCGCCAAGCTGCCTGGTCTTACCGAAGATGAGCACCTTGGGATGATCGTAAACGGTGAAGCTCTCATCGGCAGCATCGTCGTCGATGGAGAAACCCAGGAGGCTGGGGTAGGAGGTGAAGGTGCCCAGGAGTTCGAAGCCCAACCGTTCCTCGAAGAGCAGTTCGTAGTAGCGCGTGGTGATCGGATACCGCCAGGGCAGGCGAGGGATGGAGCCGTAGAGCCGGTTGCTGGAGAGGATGACGTAGTCGCTCTGCTGCAAGTTGCTGACGATGTGCTGAAACTTCTCCCCGTCGTCCCACTCGTAGAGGTTCATCTTCAGGGTGAGGTACTCGCCGATGTTGCGGGGCTGCCCATCCACCGTCCGGCTCAAGGGCAGGTCGTCATCCCAGTGTTCCAGCGCCACCGTCGAGCCGGCTGGCAGGTTGCGGTAGATCCACTCCGTGGCCTGTATGCGGCTGTGCGGCCGCGAGTAGATGCT
>DATEXS010000167.1:0-11977 GCA_035256725.1 Anaerolineae bacterium | reverse complement strand
CGCCAACCTGGCAGCCCTCTATTGGCAAGACGGGCAAACAGAAGTAGCCCTGGATTGTGTCCGGGAGGCTATTGACCTGGCGCCCGCGGCCCCCAAGTATGCCATACAACTCGGCACCTACTATGAGCAACTTGGCTCCGATGCTGATGCGGTTCGACTGTATGAGACCGCCATTGAACTCGACCCCTCCTTGATCACCGATCTCTTCTGGGATGAGTCCGGATTGCGGCAGGAATTCATTGCGGACCACCGCAGCAGGGCTGCCAGCGCCTCGGCTTCCTCAGCCCTGGGGCGGGGAGAGATTGCCTACGAGGAAAGGCGCTACAGAGAGGCAGCAGCGTACTTCGAAAGCGTATTGTTGACGCACCCGGACAACAAGGAAGCCCGCACCGGCCTCGGACTCGCCTATGTGGCCCTGGGAAAGGAGGAAGCGGGCATACACAACCTCCAGGTTGCCATCTTCCTGGGGGACAGTACAGAACCTCATTTGGCCCTGGGACGATTAGCGTACGAACAGGGAGACCTGACGGAAGCAATAGCGGAATTCCAAACTGGCCTCATCCAACCGCTCTATTCCGACTTCTACGGCCCCGGCGTCTATCGTCGCGAGGGCATCTATCAAAGCCGTCTGCCACAGTTGCCGCAGTTGGGACTCACAGCGACCCTGGTAGATGGCTACCTGCAACTGGCGGAGATGTATGAGAAAGCCGAGGCCGACGCTCCAGCGCGCGCAATATACCTCATGCTCCTGGAACATCTCCCGGAGTTTCAACCAGCCTTGGACAAGCTCGAGTTAGTCCAAGATTTGCAGACGGAGAACTAGCACACGAGTAGAATCGAGAGCCGCCCGAAGTACATCTTCATCGTCTCCCTCGGAGTGCCTTGGGTATCTGCCGTATTCCGGGGGAGCGGGATGCTTCGCTCTGTCAGCCGACAGGAGGTGAGCCGTGTGTCGAAGAACGCCGAATAGCATCGGAAGCAGATGGCTTGCACCCTTACGCTGCCAAGACGCATCGGCAGGGCTGCCAAGCGGAGCAAGTTGCCAACTCGTGCCGGTTTCCGAGCACATTCTACAAATCCTCGTCTCCAGGGCAGCTCGAGCAGGGACTTCTAGATAAGAGCCTCACAATAGCAGCAACCATGGGCGGCAAGGAGATCAATGTGGAGCGGGGCCTTCGAAGACACCTCGTGGTGAGATGGGGCGAAGCGGTTCGGACCATACCCTTCATTGTCATCGTCTATTTACTCCTCGCCTATGGAGCCTACTCAGCCTTCACGTCCCAGATTCCGAGCGCAAACGATTTCTATCCTCGCTGGCGAGGTGCGAGAGCCCTCATCGTGGAGGGAAGAGACCCTTACTCGGCAGACGTCACTCTGCAAATACAGAAGGACATGTACGGGCGCCTTGCCAGAGAAGACGAGGATCAGGTGGCCTTTGCGTACCCGCTATACGTTTCTCTCTTCGTCCTTCCCTTCGCCCTGCTCCCCTATCCACTTGCCCAGGCCTTCTGGCTGAGTACCCTGATCCTCACCGCACTTGCCGCTCTGATTGTTATGGTACGGACCTTGCACTGGAATCCGTCTCCGGCGGGACTCGTGGGCCTGGCCCTGTGGTCTGTATTGTTCTATCCCACTGCACGCAGCATCCTCCTTGGGCAGTTCAGCGTCATCGTCCTGGCCCTGCTAGCCCTGGCCCTCTGGGCGATCCATCGAGGGAATCTGTTCTTGGCGGGCTGCTTGCTGGCGTTCTCCACGGTCAAGCCCCAGATGGTCTTTCTGATCGTCCCGTTTCTGCTCTTCTCCACGTGGAGAAGGGGACAGCGCAGGACGCTGGCCGGTTTTCTGTGCACGATGGCCGTTCTGCTGATAGTGACCTCGGCTTTGCTGCCCACCTGGATCCCCTCCTTCGTCTCTGCCCTGGCCTCCTACCAGTCATACACCAGCATCTATAGAGAAGGGAGATCCCCTCTTGGGGTGCTGATCAGCTACCTGCTGCCATCCAGTCTGGCTTGGCCAGCAACAGTGCTCCTCTCTTTCGCAACACTGGTCTACGTTTCCTATGCCTGGATCAAGTCCTTCAGACAGCAGGGAGACGCGTCGCTGGCACTATTCATCACCATCATCGCCACGCTCCTTCTTCCAGCTCAAACCGGCACCACCAACCAGGTGCTGCTGCTCCTGCCTATCCTCTACTGGCTGGCCGAGCCCAGCATCGCCAGGACAGCGAAGGCGGCACTGAGCTCGCTATTGCTGGTGGCGCCCTGGCTATTGTTCCTGCTAACCTTCGCGCAGAGAAACGGGGAGCACGCGATCATGTCGATCCCCTTGCCCATGATGGCAATCGCGCTGCTCTGGTGGACAGACAGAAGGAGGGCGCACCGCCAGGAGCACAGTCCAGGAGGTCCGCTGGCCCCGGGGCTCGAGGATCAAGGCTCCCGCGCACCCGGCGACTCGCAGCATGAGGAGTACTCCCGCACATGAATCGGCAAGGTGAGCCGCGCCACAATGTGAGATGGCTGGTCGCGGTTGGGCTGTCGGTGCTGTGGCTCTTTATCGTCTACGCGGCGTACTACACGGTGCACAAGCCCTTCGACGCGCCCATGCTCCTGGCGATTGTCGATCGCGCGGGTGACCTGGGCGTCTGTGCCATCCTGCTCCTGGTCTCCGCTGCCCTCGGTGGGCGTGTTCTCAGAGTCGAATTCACAAAGGCGACACTGGAGGATTTGCTTTTCGCGGTCGGGTTGGGCCTGGGGATTGTCTCACTGGTAACCCTGGCCCTGGGCATGGTCGGACTCTTGAACGGTTGGCTGTTCTGGATGCTCCTGGCCTTAGCAGTGGCTGCGAACCTGCGCAACTTGAGGGGAATCCTCAGCAGAGTCCGCCCTGGCCGGGCCGGCAACAGACACTCGCGACTCTCCCTTCTGTTGCTCGCCTTTCTCGGCGTCACCTTCGTCCTGACCCTCTTTTCCGCCTTGACCCCTCCCACGGAGTGGGACGCCCTGGTGTACCATCTGGCTGGCCCCAAGACGTACATTGATGCAGGGCGTGTGGTCTATGTGCCGGACAATTTCCACCTCAGTTTCCCTGCTCTGACCGAGATGCTCTTCATGGCCGGGATGCTGTTGAAAGGGGACATCCTGGCGCACCTTATCCATCTCGCCTACGGTGTCTTCACAGTGGCAGCCATCTACGCATTCTCACGCAAGCACTTCACCGACCACGTGCCTCTGCTTGCCGCCGCGCTTTTTGTCTTCATACCGACCGCGGCGATACTGGCCACCTGGGCCTACGTCGATCTAGCACTGGCCTTCTACGGGTTCTTGGCCTTCTGGGCCGTGGTCAACTGGCTGGACGGCCGCGCCAACAACAGATGGTTAGCGGTAGCCGGAGCCATGTGCGGAATGGCCATGTCCGTGAAGTATACCGGGGTGACCGCCTTGGGAGTAGTGCTGGTGCTGGCCCTCGTGGCCACCGTGAGAGCCAGATCTTCCTACCGGCCAACGCTGGTAGCCAGCCTGCTAATGGTTGTCATCGCGGTCGTGGTGGCCAGCCCCTGGTACTTGAAGAGTCTGGTCTATACGGGCAACCCCATCTATCCGTACGTCTTCGGGGGGCACGGCTGGAATGAGATGCGCAGCGCCTGGCTGGCTTCCATCGGAGTACAGGTATCCCCTCTACGGCTGCTCTTGTTGCCATGGGACATGACGGTTCTGGGGACGCAAGGCACGACAGCCTTCGACGCCACCATTTCCCCATACTTCCTTGCTCTGCTCCCCCTACTCCTTTTTGTACGCAGGGATCACCGGATGCTGCTCCCCCTGGCTCTCTCCGCCTTGGTCACGTACATACTCTGGATCGCCGCTGGGGCAGTCACCTATTCGACCTTTGTCTTTCGAACGAGGATCCTCTTGCCATGCTTCGCGCCCCTAAGCGTCATCACCGCCTACGTGGTGGACGCCTTGAAGCACCTCGATCGAGCGCAGTTCTCGCTGCAGCGTTTCCTTCTCCTGGCTGTGGCATTGGGTCTGACCGTGAACCTCTTCTCTCAAGGTCTCTCTTTCCTGGCCCTGGATCCCCTGCGCTTCGTCGTGGGCGCCGAATCCAGAGAGGAGTTTCTCAGTAGGCAGCTGGCGGATGGGCACTACGAGGCAATGCAGTACATCAATGCCAGTCTCCCTTCCTCGGCCAGGATACTGTTCCTCTGGGAGCCCAGGAGCTACTACTGCGAGCGTCACTGCCTGCCCGACGTGGTGTTCGATCACTTCTCCCAGCTAGCAGTGCAACACGGGGATGCCCACCATCTCACGGAGGCCCTGAGAGGCAACGAGATCTCCCACATCCTGGTCAACGAGCGGTGGCTGGCCATGGGCACGCACGAGGCACTATTCACAGCCCCGCAGCGTCACCTGCTGGAGGAACTCGTGCAGAACCACCTGCAACCCGTGTACAGACACGATGGACTGTATACTCTATATGCGGTAAAGTATTGAGCGTGACGGGCACTGTCCTCGGGTGGCCAGGAACGGGGCGTGCTCAATCGTTGGCCCAGACCACCATCGCCCAGCAAGGGCTCGCGCATCTTTCTAGTTGGGTCTCGCGAGCGGCAATCTCAGTGGACGATGACTGAACGCCACGCGAGGGAGCTCAGGTTCAACGGAACCGGCCATGCCAAGCCTGCAATTCATCGCCCCGATGGAATGGCGAACGTCCATCGCAGATGACGCGTCAAGAGAGGACAACCGCCCTGTTTCGACCCCCCGTCCGGCGGTTGTGATGGCATAGGTCCCTGCGAGATGCCGCCTGGCGGTGGCATCTCGCACTATCCGCTTACGTTGTGGAGTGAATGCGACACGAACCGGAGGGCGCAGCGACATGACGTCTATGAGCATCGTCGTCCCAGCCTACAACGAGGAAGAGGGAATACCGACGACCCTGGCCGACATCAAGGCCGCCATGAGTCTCCAATCGATGGAGTATGAGATCATCGTCGTAGATGACGGCTCCACGGATGGCACGGCTGAGGTAATCAGGCAGCACCGCGATGTCCGCCTGGTGCAACATCACACCAACAGAGGCTACGGAGCCGCCCTGAAGACGGGAATACGCCAGGCAGCCCACGACTGGATAGCCATCATCGACGCCGATGGCACGTATCCAGCCCAGGCCTTGCCCCTCCTGCTGGCCGACTTGGACAGCTTTGACATGGTTGTTGGAGCAAGAACATCGGCGGAGTTGCCTGCACTCAGACGGCCGGCCAAATGGTGCCTGGCCAGGCTCGCCGAATATCTGGCGGAGAGCAAGATACCGGACCTGAACTCGGGCATGCGCGTCTTTCGAAAAGATGTGGCTCTGAGCTACTTCAACATCCTACCCTCGGCCTTCTCCTTCACCATCACTATTACTATCGCCTTCTTGAGCGACCACTACCTGGTCAAGTTCGTGCCCATTCCCTATCAAGCAAGAGAAGGCAAATCCAAGATCCGGCCGATACAGGACACCCTCAACTTCATCCAGTTGATTCTGCGCACCGTGATGTACTTCAACCCGCTCAAGGTTCTGCTGCCCGTCAGTTCACTCCTGTTCTTGCTGGCCATGCTGATAGGCATCTACAGCCTCCTGACACAAGGTCGAGTGATGGACATCACCGTGATCACCCTCACCATGGCCGCATTGCAGATTGCCGTGGTGGCCATGATCGCCGACATGATACAGAAAAAGAGCAAGGTGTAGCTGCCACGGTCATGGCTAAACACGAGGGCCCTGGTTTTGGCGACATAGACGCGCGCTTCTGCACGCAGTGTGGGGCCTGCATCAGCATCTGCCCCGTGGGCGCTATCGCCGCCGACAGGAATGGCGTACATCTGCAAGGGGAGTGCATCGACTGTGGTCTCTGCTATCGATTCTGCCCCGGCAGAGAGATGGATTTCGGCGCCCTCAGCGAAACCTACCTTGGCTCCCCGCCGCGTGATTCACTGATGGGCCATTACCGACAGCTTCTGGTGGCCCAAGCCAACTCTGAAGAGATGCGAGATCGAGCAGCCTCTGGTGGCGTGGTCACCGCACTCCTGGTGCACCTTCTGCAAACGAAGCGGATAAGCGGCGCTCTGGGAGTGACCATGGACCGCGACAGGCCCTGGGAGTGTGCGCCGACGCTCCTGACCTCGACGGAGGAAGCGCGGGCGGCTGCCCAGTCCAAGTACAGTCTTGTGGCTCTCGATGCCCTACTGCGCCAGGCTCGCCAGCAGGCCGGACCGTTCGCCGTTGTCGGACTACCCTGTCACGTTCACGGCCTTCGCCGCCTGCAACGGCTCGGCTCCTTTCGAGAGAAGTTTCCCCTCGTGATCGGCCTCTTCTGTGGCTTCAACCTTGAACCCGCCGCCACCCTTCACCTGATCAGCAAGGCAGGCTTCCGGAGAGAGGACGTCGCACAGCTCCAGTACAGAGGTGGCCCCTGGCCTGGAGGCTTGGTCATCCACAGTCGTGACGGCCGGCGACACTCCATGGCAAAGAACGACTACTCTTATGTCAACCTAATGCATGTCCCGCGCCGTTGTCTCGTCTGCCCGGACCTGACGAACGAACTCGCCGATCTGTCCGTGGGCGACAGTTGGCTGAAGGAGTACGCCGGTGGCTGGTCCACGGTGATCTGCCGTAGCGCCCTAGGAGAGCACCTAATAGCAGAGGCGGCGGACGCTGGGGTGCTGAGAGTCGAGGAGATCAGTCGCGAAGACATTCTGCGCTCCCACGGTCACCTCCTGGCCTACAAAAAGGAGGGCTACTTCGTGCGCCAGAGGTGGCTGAGGGTCCCGCTGAGCTACACGCTGCTGCGACCAAGTATAAGCAGGCGGCAATGGGTGGAACAGTCGATGCTCCTGGCCGTGATCCTGGCGCTGAGCAACCGGCTGGTACGAGCGATGCTCCAGCGATTGCCGTTGCCGTGGCTGGGCTGGCTCTCCCGGCGAGGGAGGATGGCGGCCACCTCAGATGAGTCATGGCAACCCCGCTAGATTTGACCAAGAAGCTTCTCCGTCTCCTGGGACCCATCCTGTTCCTGCTCATCCTCAGCAGGATAGACATCGGCGATGTGATGGACACGCTGAGGACCGTACGGCTCCCTTTCCTGGCCATGGCCTTACTTCTCTATCCCCTTCTGGTTCTGTTGAAGGCCTGGAGGTGGCACATGCTCCTTCAACAACAAGGGATAGAGTACGGTCTGCCCTCAGCTTTCTTGGCCTACAACAGTAGCCTCGCCGTCGGCTACGTAACCCCGGGTAGACTGGGCGAATTCGTGAAGGCTCTCTATCTGAGGAAGGACCTGGGGTTAACCACAGGACGCGCCTTCTCCAGTGTGCTCCTGGACAGACTCCTGGATTTGTACGCTTTGCTGCTGACCGCCTTGGCCGGTATTGCCGTCTTCACTATGCCACAGTCCCTGGTCGCACTGGTTGTGCCCGTCCTCGTGGCTGCCGGCTTGGGCCCCCTCCTCATACTCGTTCCCGGTATCAGCCGAAGACTCACCGCCCTGGTCGCCAGAGCAGCGACCTGCTTCGTTCCAGCACAGCACAGAGGAGACATAGCCCTTAGCTTCAGCGGCTTCCAGACCGGCATGGAGGAACTGCTCGACGTGAGGCTTCTTCTACCGCTAGCTCTCACGGTGATCGGCTATGTAGTGTTCTACGGACAGTGCTATCTCCTCGCCGAGAGTCTGGAACTCCCCATCTCCTATGGTTTCGCCGCCTTCTGCGTCTCCCTGGGTAGCCTCATGGCTCTCCTGCCCATTTCCATCTCCGGCCTCGGCGTGCGAGATCTTACCTTCATCGCCATCCTGGGCACTGCCGGGCTGGCCCCTGAGATAGCCATCAGCTACTCGCTCCTCTTCCTTTTCGTGTTCAATGTCTTCGGAGGAGCAATCGGTGCTCTAACCTGGTGGATGAAGCCACTGCGATGAACAAGCTTCTGTCTCACAGCACCGTGCTGGCATTGGTCATCGTCGCCCTGGGCTTTGGGCTGCGCCTGTATCGCTTGGATGCTCAGAGCTTCTGGCACGATGAAGCCTACAGCGCGGGCGTGGCCAGAGCAACCCCCACTGATATCGTGGCCAACCGGTTCAGTGACGTCCATCCCCCCCTTTACTATCTCTTGCTCCACTACTGGCTCGCGATTGGCCAAGGCGACTTCGTTCTACGCCTTTTCTCCACGGTGTTGGGAGTGGCGGCAATCGCGGCGATGTACTCCCTCGGCAGAGTGCTGTGCGACGAGAACGTTGGTCTTGTGGCCGCTACCATCACCGCTGTCGCTCCTTACATGATCTTCTACTCCCAAGAAGTCCGCATGTACGCTCTACTCTTCCTGCTGAGCACCCTGCTCCTGACTAGCTATGCACACATGCTGCGTACCGATTCTCCAAGCTGGTGGGCCGCCTACACCGTCCTGGCGGCACTTAGCCTTAACACGCACTTCTTCAGCGGGTTACTGATTCTGAGCCTGCATTTGCACTTCGTCATCTGCCGCACTCCACGTCGAATACCATGGCACCGACTCGCTGTGAGCGATGGACTCATCGTGCTGACCTTCATTCCCCGGCTCACTGTCACCATGGTCCAGGCAGGGCGAGTCGCCGGCAACTACTGGATCTCGCGGCCAAGCTTGGCTCAACTTCTCTCTGCCCCGCATGCCTTCACTCTGAGCCAGCACGTCAGCGAGAGATTGGTGCCCCTGGCCTTCGCCGTCGTTCTCTTTCTCTTCATCCTCACCCATCTCCAGATCGCACGTGAACTGGCCAAACGAGGGCCAGACACTGCGGCCCTCACCCTGACTTTGATCGCCTTCTGGAGCCCCTTGCTTCTCACCGTTGTTTTGTCCCAGTGGCGCCCCGTGTACTTGGAGCGCACCTTGATGGTGGCGGTTCCTGGGTTGTACTTGCTGCTCAGTTGGGGGACGGCGCGAACGAGGGAACGCTTCGTCAACGTGGCCTTGGCCCTTGTGGTAGGCCTGTTTGCTGTGAATGGTTTGTGGAACTGGTATTTCGATCCCGACTTTGCCAAGCCCCCCTTCCGCGCAGCAGCCCAGTTCCTGCAAGACAAGGTCGGTCCGGGCGAGCCGGTCCTCCATACCAGCGACGCAGCGTTCGTGACATTCTCTCACTATGCCCCCGGCTGCGGAAGCTATCTCTTGGAAGGTGATCCCGCGCCCGCGCGGCCGGTGGATAGCTACGAGCTGTTCGGCGGCGAGATCATCGCCAAGGAAGAGCTATCGGCCCCTCAATTCTGGCTGGTGGTCGCCTTGGACAACAGCATCGACTTCCAAAGAGGTTTGGTGGACTGGTTCGATGCGCACCACACACTGCGTGAGAGCTACACTCTTGATGGGATCTACCTTCGTCACTACGATGGTAGGCAGGATGGCCAAGAATGAGCCGTCACGCCCTCAGGTGCAGGCGAATCCACGAACGAAAACGCCGGATTCGTCCCACCATCAGGGCCCTATCCTGGTACACCAAATAGGCGTAGGTGATGATGGTCAACAGGATGAAAACGTCCCCTCCCCTGCCCGAGAAGGCGACGTAGAAGAGTAGAAGGTACGATGCAAGCACCACAGATCCTAGCAACTTCCAGCTGCGCCTGGACAGAGCTGGAATGAGCAGCAATACCAGATCGTAGGGCTTCATGTAGACAGCCAACAGAAGGCCCACAGTAAGCACGAAAGAGAATTCGGTGTTGAGCAGCGCCGCAGCCAGGAGTCCGGCCAAGAGAACGACCCCTGGCCAGTACTGAGAGAACAGGTGCCAGGAGAGACCCCAGATCGTGGGCACAGCTCTGCCCGCTTCCTGCGTTATCCAGCTAGCACTGGCCCACCACTGGATCGGCCAATCCGGCATCAGTGCAAAGGCGATGACTAGCATCGCGCCGAGTGTCACTCCGAAGGCGACCAGCCCCCGCCGTCCTAGGCGGAAAATGGTGACGAGGAGGACCAGCGCCATCGTCTGCGGCTTGATCAAGCTCATGGCAAGGGCTGTCCCAGCCAGCGCGTGTCTACGTCTGCTGAGGCCAACGTGTACCAAGGAGAGTAGGAAGAGAGACACCATGGAAGTTTGCTGATCGAAGAACGCGATGAGGGTGGGAACGTAAGCTGCACACGCCAGAGTGGAGAGCATGAACTCCCTGGATCTGACCCTCCGCCCGCCAAGCAGGTAGATAGAGAGAACGAAAAGGACCTCAGAGAGTGTCAGCCAGATGTTCTTGGCTGTCTCGAGATCAAAGAGCCCCAGGGGAAGCACCAGCACAGCGATGAAGAGAGGGTAGTTGAAGTTGGCAGTGGCCCGCGGCTCGAGGATGTCCTGGATCACCTCGTAGTCATAGGGGTTCTGACCCTCGAGCAGTGCCCTTCCAGCCCCCCAGAACGAGTTGAAGTCGAAGTGGGGCTCGAAGAAGGAATTCAAGACGAAAAGGCAAGCTATGGAGACAGCAATCACACCTGCGCTTGCCAGAGTCCTGGTCACGCCGCGTCCCTCCTTCGTGTCACCTCCAGGCTCACCGGCCATGCCCATCGCTATTCTAGCATCCCTGGCGGCCAAACCCAAGCCTGCCTCGCTTCACACTCAGACATCGCCGCAGCTGCGGCAGAGTCTTGAGGCCAGAGTCAAGGTTGTTTTCTGTGTACCTGCATGCTACACTAGCATCATCCGTGGCTGGCGTTACAGTTGATGGCGGCGGCAGAAGACGCGTGCGCAGCCATTCCTGCAGTGCTGGGCAATGATAGTCGGTGCCCCCGTGGCCGAAGGGTTCAGCACCAGGATGGAGGGAGCCGGCGCGGCGCCGGCGCTGCTGCAGCGTGCGCCGGATACCTCACAAGCGCCGTGGCATCCCGAGCACCGGTGAGCTGTTCTGCAATGGAGGATGACGCTGACCTTGACTCGCTCCATTCGCCTGTCACCATGGACCCACCCGCGCAGAGTATGGCTCCGGTTTGTTCTCAACGCCTGCGATCACTAGGATGAGGAATAGGCCGATGACTGGCCAACGCGGTGCCTCCTGGGAGAACTCAAGATCCTGGCTACTCGTCCTCATACTGCTCATGGGGTTCTCTCTACGTCTTGTCCGCCTCGAAGACAAGGAGATGTGGTACGACGAGGCCTTCGCGGTTCTCTATGCGGAGAAAGAACCAGGGTCCATCATCTATGGCACCGTAACGCCCGTCGAGGGCGCCGCGGCTGACATACACCCCCTTCTGTACTACTTCTTTTTGCACGGATGGATGGGGCTGGGACGGAGCCCCTTCGTCGTCCGCTTTTCGTCAGTGGTCTTCGGACTTCTCAGCTTGTGCCTGGTGTTCCGCATTGCCCGCGAGTTGTTCGACGCGCACGTCGGGCTGTTGGCCGTGGCGCTAGCAGCCATGTCCCCCTTTCACATCTGGTACTCACAAGAGGCGAGGATGTACAGCCTCCTCTGTCTGCTCAGTCTCCTGTCCATCTACTTCTTCATCAAAGCGTGCAAAGGTGGGACATGGCTGCACTGGATAAGTTACGGTGTCTCCACCGGCCTGTCCCTCTATGCCCACAACCTGGCCTTCTTAGTGCCGCTCACCCTCGATCTATTCATTCTGCTGCACCGGAGATGGAGCCTCATAGGACGACTACTTGTGGCGCACGCAGTGAGCCTAGTGATGTTCTTACCCTGGCTGTTGCTGGTGCCGGGGCAATTCGCCAAGGTGCAACAGGCCTATTGGGTACCCAAGCCCGGGCTCACCGAACTGGTGCGCACCTCGATCGTCTTCACCTTCAACCTGCCAACGCCCGGCGGGCTCTTGCCTCTCGCCCTGTTCTTCAGCCTCCTCTTGCTGGCTCTGACTGCCTATCGCGTGCTCCGTCCCTCTTTCGTGAGCAAAGATCGAAGTGCCTGGGGCATCAACCTGAGCCTGGGTCTCTCTTTCATCCCTGTGCTCACGATGTTCGCCATCTCCCAGATCAAGGCAGTGTACA
>DATEXS010000166.1:0-3557 GCA_035256725.1 Anaerolineae bacterium | reverse complement strand
CCTTGTGCTGTCTTGACGATATCGCGGACTTCGGGCAGCAGCTTCCTGACCTCCCGGTAGTAGTCGTCCTCGTATCCCAGGCAGCACAGTAGCCGTCCGCATATGCCGGAGATCTCGGAGGGGTTCAAGGAGATGTCCTGTCGCTTGGCCATGCGGATGGAGACTGGTGCGAACTCCTGCATAAAGCTGGCGCAACAGAGGACTCGGCCGCAGCGCCCTACTCCTCCCATCAGCTTGGCCTCGTCGCGGACCCCCACCTGGCGCAACTCCACCTTGGTCTTGAGGGCCTTGCGGAGGTCCTGTACGAAGTTCCGGAAGTCCACTCGTTTCTCAGCGACGAAGTACACCAGAAGATGGCTGCCGTCGAAGCTGTACTCGGCCTTCAGCAGTTTGATGGGCAGGTTGTGTTGCGTCAGTTGCTCCTGGCAGCGCGCCAGCGCCTCCTTCTCCCTGAGGCGATAGCGCTCCATCTGTGCGAGATCGACGGCAAGGGCTCGCCGTTCTACGCGCTTGAGAGTCTCCGCAGCCAGGTCTTCAGGGATCTCCTCGAGAAGGCTCATCACGCGGGCGACCTCCTGGCCACGGGTAGTGTCCACGACTACGTACTCTCCCTGCTCAAGGTCATCGACGGCTGAGGCGTCGAAGTAGTAAACCTTTCCCGCATCTCTGAAACGAACACCTGCTACTCTAGGCACTGTCTATCCTTTCAATTGCCACGCGCGGGCAGGTCCAGCATCAGCACTTCGAGAGCGAGCCGGGCATCGACGTTGCTCTCGAGGTGACGCTGAGTATTGCGTATGCTGTCGATAAAGGCGATCAGGTCTCTCAGTGTGTACCTGAGGGCCTCCTGCTCTAGAAGCTGGGTCATGTCCACGTTGCCTAAGCTCTCTGGGCAGCCGCCTTTGATCAGCAGCAAGTCCCTCCACCAGCCGATCCACAAATCCAGCACATCCTTGATCTGGCCGCGATGGCGGGCTAGCTGTTGTGCGTAGTCGAGGCGATCGAGCCTGCCCATCCTGGCCAGACCAGCCAGTTGCTTCATGGTCTCGCCTCTCTGTTCCAGGCCAGACTGGTCCCGTGCAGCGTCTATAGCCCAGCCGATCCGGCCACCACTCATCCTGGCCAGCACCCTGGCTTGCTCTGTGGCTAGCCCGTGTGTTGCTCGCAACTCTTGTTCTATCACTTCGGCGGGCACAAGTCTGAGGCCGAAGACCTGACACCTGGAAACGATGGTTGGCAACAGCAGGCGGCTGTCCCTGGTGGTGAGTATGAGCATTACGTGGGGGGGTGGCTCTTCTAGCGTTTTCAGCAGGGAATTGGCGGCCTTTGGGTTCATCAACTCCGCGTCGGGGATGATGAACACCTTACACTGCCCTTCGAACGGTTTGAGGCCGGCTTGTTGAGAGATGCTCCTGATGGTGTCGATGCGCAGTTCCTTCTGCTCATCGTCGTCTTCCTCGCGCAGAAGGGCCTGGTAGTGCAAGTCAACGAGGTGCACATCGGGGTGGATGCCCTGGCTGATGCGGCGGCAAGATTCGCACGCGTTGCAGGGCCTGTCCTGGCCGAGGCAGTTTACCGCCTGGGCCAGACACACAGCCAGCGTGCGCTTGCCGACCCCTGGCGGCCCGGAGAAGAGATAGGCGTGCGACACTCTCCCCGCCGCCAGGCTGGCGCTCAGCACATCCAGCACCCATTCGTGTCCCGCCACCTGCCACATTCTGTGAACCTTCCTATCTATACATTATACCCGGCAGGCGAACGCCGTGCAATCGTTTGGCGGCCGCCGGCTCTAACGCGCGGCAAGTCACAGCGCCAGCGACGAACAGCACGGCAGACCACACAGTAGGGGGCAAACCCGGCCGGTTGTGAGAGGGCACCACTCGGACTCGGCCGTGCTTGGCGATCTGTTCCACGTCAGTGAGCATGCGCCGGACAACACCTGGTCCGAGGCGGAGGCCCCTGGCAGAGCGGACATTTAAGGTGGGGTGGTGGGTTCTTTAAGGTTGGGGCGGCTACATCTGTGGTAGAATAGGCATTGACTCTGTTTGATGAAGATGCCCCTACAGCGGGCGCCAGCGGGCGTGGATCGGCCCGTTGCCCCTGGCCGCAAGACCCGTCTCCGGAGAGGTCCGTGGTCGTCGACGACAACCCGCTAGCCGAAGAGTTTGTCTCCTTCTGTGTGGAGAGGCGCGGCAACAAGTGGCCGGAGCTGTACGATGAGATGTGTCGCGTGGCTAGCCACCGTCTGTTCAAGGGCATGGGTTATCGCGAGCTAAACGACCACGGGGTGTCCCTGAGTCTGGCCAACATGAACAGGCTGGCGGCACTCGCCAAGGAGTTGACCTCCCCCGCTCGATCTTGCCGCACATCCTGACTCTTCCTTTTCTGCCCAACTGAGTTTTGCCCCAACCCCTGCCAAATGCTATAATCCTCGCGTTATCTGGCCTTGGTGCTAGGAGGATAGAGTATTGGAAGCTATCGAACATCAGGTCGTGCTGTTCTTGCAGAACTTGATACAGACGGTCGGTTGGGCCGGAATTGTACTGGCGATGGCCATCGAGAGTGCGTGCGTACCGTTACCCAGTGAGGTGACCATGCCCCTCGCTGGGTGGATGCTGGTCCAGGCCAAGGGTCTTACGGTGTGGCACACCTTCTGGGGGGGGTGGTGGGGTGCCGTCGGATGCACCATGGGCTCAGTGATCACCTATTGGATCGGTGCGAAGGGTGGCCGGCCGCTATTGGAGAAGTACGGCAAATACGTCCTGATCCGAACTCACGAGATAGAAGTAGCCGACAGGTGGTTTGAGAAGTACGGCGAGCACACCGCCTTCTTCTCGCGCCTGTTGCCGGTGGTGCGCACCTTCATCTCCTTGCCGGCTGGCGTGGCCAGAATGAACTTTGCCAAGTTCACCGTCTGGACCTTCGCTGGTTCCTTCATCTGGTGTTGGGTGCTCACCTGGGCCGGGTACGTCTTCGGTGAGCATTGGGAGAGGGTACGAGAGGTGATGCGTCCCTTCGATATACCTATTCTGATCGTGGTCTGCGGACTGGCTGGCCTGTTCTTCTACCGCCGCCTGAAGAGCAGAAGAGCAGAATCAGGGGCGGTTGCGGAGGAGGCATTGGAGTAAGGACGCCTTGGCAGACTCGATCAAGGTCTCTTCGGGCACCCTCGGCGTCTTGGGCATGGTGGATAGTCGGCTGGACGCCCTTCCGACCACTGCCTATCTGATGGTGGGGGGTCGTTGTTCTCGTGACTGCGGCTTCTGTGCCCAGGCGCGGAGCAGCACAGCTTCGGCCATGGCTCTGTCTCGGGTGAATTGGCCATCGTGGGATCAGAAGGAGATTCTGGAGGTGGTGGAGACGGCCCATGGGGATGGCAGGATACAGCGCTGCTGCTTGCAGGTGACGGTCGTTCCGGGATCTCTCGACAGAGTCAAGGAGATCGCTACTCGCCTGGGCCGCCGACTCCCGGTCAGCGCCTCGGTGGTTGCCAACCCCGACCAGCTGGAGGAGTTGCTCGATGCGGGGGTGGAGAGGGTGGGCCTGAGCCTGGATGC
>DATEXS010000165.1:0-8793 GCA_035256725.1 Anaerolineae bacterium | reverse complement strand
CCGGGTGCGTGTGAACGCCGTCTGTCCCGGGTTCATTCTGACGCCGATGCAGGAGGCCGAGTACTCCGAGGAGAAGCAGCGAGCCTATGCTAGCAGGGTCCCCCTGGGCAGGCTGGGGCGTCCAGAGGAGGTGGCGGCACTCTTCGCCTTTCTGGCCTCCGACGACGCGGCTTTCATCACCGGCCAGTGTTTCGTGATCGATGGAGGGGAGATCGCCGGCGGCCTGGCCAGCAGATCCTGAAAGCCGCAGCGTGCTGGTCAGTCGCCCGGCTTAACCGTCCTCACGTATCCCTTCTCCGTGGCCGCGACCAGCCCCCGATCCTGGAGGCGCCGCAGATGCTTGCCTAGCATGTTCTCCTCCCAGCGCCGAAGTAGCTCCGGCGCGAAGGGATAGCTGCTGTAGATCAGCCCTTGCGCCATCATCTCCTCCAGCGTTCTCTCAGCACCAAGAAACTCCAGGATCCGAGCCTCGCGTCGAGGGATCACGCTGGCGTAGACCTCGAACCTCTTCTCAAGGTCCTCGGTGACCACTCCCAGGTGAGAGGTCACTACCATGCTAGGCATCAGCGCACGCACCCGCTCCAGGGAGGCCTCGAATTCATCGATCTCCGAATCGGGATGGCCATACCACGGTCCGAAGGCACAGAGGTCCATGTCGAAGGTGAAGGCGATGTCCAAATGGGGCTCCAGAAAGCAGTAGGAGTCGCTGGTATGCCCGGGGCAGTGCAGGGCTAACAGCTCCACGGAGCCGAACTGAAAGCGGTGTCCCTCGTCAAACTGGTCTGTGGGCAGGCGGTCCCGGAAGCCGGTGGCCTCCTTGACGTAGTCACGCCATACCCGAGCCAGCTCTTTGGACTCGGTGAAGCGCTCGGAGACCAGGTCTATCCGGCCGGTGTAGTGGAAGCTCTGGCGAGGAACAAACAGAGGCGTCCCCTCGAAGACGAAGTTGCCAGGGATATGGTCGGGATGGGCGTGGGAGTTGATGACCAGGTCTGGCGCATATTGCTGCTTGATCTGCTGGAGCCGCTCGATCCCGCAGCCGGTGTCGATAAGAGCGGTGACGTCGTCTCGAATGAGGATGGAATGAGAGAAGGGGAACTGACCCTGGTTCTCCCCCTCCACCAGATAGATATGAGGGGCGATCTCCTTTAGCACGGGCGAAGTATACCGAGGCTTCTAGCGCGTGTCAACCTGCCAGAGAGCGTGATAGCGTATTCTGTGCAGGCTGTGGGTTGTCTACGAGAGCGACTCGAGGCCCAGGTACTCGCCCTCCTGCACGTCCAACTCGACGATCTCCCCTGTGACGTTGTAGACTACCCGTTCGCAGATGTTGATCACCCGGTCGCCTGCCCTCTCCAGATTGTGGACCACCCAGAGGAGAAACGTCGCCCGGTTGGTGGTGGAAGGGTCCGAAGTGATCAGCGCAAGCAGCTCTCTATACACGCGATTGTGCAGCTCGTCAACGAGGTGGTCTCGCTGGGGTATGGCCCGCGCCTCAGCCGCATCCTGGTCGACGAAGGCCTGAAGGGAGGCCTGGAGCATGTCCCTAACTTCGGAGGCCATGACGGGCAGGTGCAAGCAAGGCTCCAGCAGGGGCTCCTCGCCCATCATCAGGTTGACCTTAGCGATACCCTTGGCGTAGTCGGCTATGCGCTCCAGTTCGTTGGCGATCTCCACCGCTGTGAAGATGGTGCGCAAGTCTCCTGCCAGCGGCTGCTGCGTGGCGATGAGGGTCAGGGCGTCGCTCTCGATGGCCAGACATCTCTCGTTGATCGCCCGATCAGCGGCGATGAGCTCCCTGGACACGGGGTGATTCCTGTCCAACAGGGCCTTCACGGACTGCATCAGTGACTGCTGGACCGTGTCTCCCAGGTCCAGGATCTCGTTCTGAAGGCGCACCAGTTGCTGGTGGAAGCTCCTGCGTGCCATGTCGATGCCCTTCGCCTCCTCGCTTGGGGGAATTGTACTCCTCTGTTCACAGCTTCTCCCCCCCCAACGGAGAGAGGGGTGCACTGGCGGTCATGCGGAGTATAGGCCGAGTTGCTGATGATGTCAAAAGGTCGGGAGGAGGCATCCCAGCTTGACAATGTTGCGGAGCCTGTTATAATAGCAGCAACACCGAGACGCCCTGGGAGGTGATATTCAAACATGCCCGTGCAGTCGGTTGATAGAGCTGTGGCTATTCTCGATGCCCTCACAGTCGAGAGGGACTACCTCGGTGTAACCGAGTTGAGCAATCAACTCAGGCTACACAAGAGCACTGTCCATCGGCTCCTGGCGTCTTTGCAGAAGGGGCGCCTGGTGGAGCGGGATCCGCGCACGAGGAAGTACCGACTAGGAGTGCGTCTCGTGGAGTTGGGAAACGCTGTGCTGAACAGTCGCGGGCTGCCGCAGGTTGCCTTGCCCTACCTGCACTTCGTGGCGGATGAGGTGGAGGAAGTCACCTACCTGGCCACCAAGGAGGAGAATACGATCCTCAATGTTCTGCAGGTGCCTGCCCCTCATCTGATACAGTCAGTAGGCTGGCTGAGTAGCGCCCCCCTTCACTCCACATCCACTGGCAAGGTTTTCCTGGCCTACATGGCTGAAGCGGACCTGGAGTCCTACCTCAAGGGGGCTCTGGATCGCCATACCCAGAGCACGATGATCGATCGTGGCCAACTGCTGGCTGAGCTGGAGGCAGTGCGAGAACGGGGCTACGCCACCGACTGGGAAGAGCACGAGGAAGGCATCAATGCCGTTGCCGTGCCCATCCGGGACTCCGAGAATCAGGTGGTGGCGGCCATGGGCGTGGTGGGGCCCTCGTACCGTTTCACCAAAGAGAAGGCGGTGCAGGCTTCCGAGCCGATGATCGGGGTAGCTCGGGAGATTGGCAGACGGCTCCAGCCGCGGACTTTCGACGTCTTCGCCTAGGGACCTGCTCGGGCGGTCAAGGTAGCATCTGAGCTGGCTATCCAGCGCCGGGCTCCAGGTTAGAGGGCTGTATACTGTTCATCCGAGGCATAAGTCGAGGGTGGGCAGGAGCTCGGTGGGTGAGTGGTGGACAGGCGGGCTCCTCCGGGCGGTGTCGCCGGTCGCAGGGGTGCACAGGAGTACTGTTGGTCGGTAGACGAAGGCGGGAAGGGCGGACCCCTTCCCGCTCTTGCGTTGTTGACCAGGGTGTCGGCATCTCGGGACCCACGGTTGGCGGAGAGACGCTGGAGCGATGATCAGAAGGCTGATGATAGCTGTGGGAGACGGTCTGTTCCCACCGGCATGATCAGGCCAACCAGCGGCGTGGCAACGGGTGAGGGCCACTCTCGCGCGCATCGTCCCCTATGCCTGGGACGTTCGGGCGGCACCGCTCCGGAGGGGGTTCCCACGAGGGAGAGATGATCGCGACGTCCAGGATGAACCTGATGGACAGGCGTGGTGGAGGTGGGAGGTGAAATGTACAAGGCGGCGGTGATGGTGGAGCCGGGGCGAGCGATTGAGGTCCGCGACTTCCCCGAGCCAGCGATGGAGCCCGGCAGCGTCCTGCTGCAAACGATCTACAGCGAGGTGTGTGGGACAGACGTCCACCTGCACCATGGCCGCCTGGCGGGTGTGCCGTACCCCATCATCCCCGGCCACGTCAGCGTAGGGCGGATATCCAGGCTCGCCGGCCAGGTGAAAGACGTGGATGGAAGGGCGCTGCAAGAGGGCGACGTGGTGGCCTTCCTCGACGTGCACGAGACCTGCGGTCACTGCTGGTTCTGCCTGGTGGCCAAGGCCACCACGCGCTGCCCCAGCAGGCGGGTGTACGGCATCACCTACTCAGCCAATGAGGGCCTGCTGGGTGGCTGGGCCGAGGCCATCTACCTGAAGCCCGGGGTGAAGGTAATCAGGCTGCCCGAGGGGCTTAGCCCAGAGAGATACATCGCCGCCGGATGCGGGCTGCCCACCGCGACCCACGCTCTGGAGCGCGCCGAGGTGCATCTGGGGGACACTGTGGCCGTGCAGGGCTGCGGCCACGTGGGGCTCAATTCAGCTATTCTGGCCCAACTCTCCGGGGCTACCCAGGTCATCGTTCTCGGTGCGCCGCGACAACGCCTGGAGATGGCGCGGGCTGTGGGGGCTGATCAGGTTATCGACATTGAGACGCACGGGCCGGAGGAGCGGATAGAGCTGGTTCGCCAACTCACTAACGGGCGCGGTGCCGATGTGACCATAGAGGCCACGGGCAACCCGCAGGCCATCCCGGAAGGGATGCGGATGACGCGCGACCAGGGGCGCTACGTGGTGGTGGGGCAGTACACGGATGTTGGACCCGTGGAGATCAATCCCCATTGGGACATCAACCGCAAGCATCTGGAGATCAGAGGCTGCTGGGGGAGCGACTTCAGTCACTTCTATCGGGGCATCCAGGTCCTGGCCAAGCATGGCGACAGATTCCCTTACGAGGCTTTCGTGACTCACATCTACCGCCTGGATGAGATGGACCGCGCCCTGGAGGATGTGGAGAGCCTGAGGGTGGTCAAGGCGGTGGTGCAGCCATAGATTGACCCTCCCGGAGGTTCGGAACCTCCGAGAGGGTAAGGCGCGCAGCAAGCCTTGCTTCCGCGGCCCTGCCCAGGTAGAATCGTGGTAGGAAGATGTACGTGGACCTCTTCGAGTATTCCCTGAGCGATGAACTGAAGAAGGAAGCGCCCCTGGCAGCCCGCATGCGACCCCGCACGCTAGACGAGGTGGTGGGACAGGAGCACATTCTGGGCCCGGGCAAGCTGCTGCGGCGAGCCATCCAGGCGGACCGCGTCGGTTCGATCATCCTCTGGGGACCGCCCGGAACGGGGAAAACCTCTTTGGCCTCCGTGATCGCCAACACCACGGAGAGCGCCTTTGAGGCCATGAGCGCCGTGATGGCCGGTGTAACCGAGCTGCGCCAGGTCATCGCCGCGGCCAAGAATCGGCGCGTGATGTCGGGACGGCGCACCATCCTGCTGATCGATGAGATCCATCATTTCACCAAGACTCAGCAGGACGCCCTCCTGCCCTACGTGGAAGAAGGCCTGATCACCCTCATCGGGATCACCACGGAGAACCCCTTCTTCGAGGTCATCGGCGCCCTGGTGTCGCGCTCGCGCATCTTCCGCCTGGAGCCTCTGGGCGAGGACCAGATCTCCCTCATACTCCGTCGAGCCCTCAGCGATGCCGAGAGAGGACTGGGCGACCGCAACGTCCAGCTCGACCAGGATGCCCTGGCCCACCTGGTGCGAGTAGCGGGGGGGGACGCCCGGGTCGCCCTCAATGCTCTGGAGTTGGCCGCGGAGACCACCGAGCCGGACGCCGAGGGGGTTATCCGGGTCACTCTGGAGATCGCGGAGGATTCCATACAGCGCCGGGCAGTACTCTACGACAAGGACGGCGACGCCCACTATGATACCATCTCGGCGTTCATCAAGAGCCTGCGGGGCTCGGACCCCGACGCCGCGCTGTACTGGCTGGCCAGGATGATTCACGCCGGCGAGGATCCTCGTTTTATCGCCCGGAGGATGATTATCCTGGCTTCCGAGGATATCGGGAACGCTGACCCCCAGGCGCTCACCGTGGCCACTTCCACCGCGCAGGCCCTGGAGTGGGTCGGGTTGCCCGAAGCCCAGTACAATCTGGCTCAGTTGGCGATCTACCTGGCCACCGCTCCCAAGAGCAACTCCACGGGCGGGTATTTCCAGGCCCTGGGTGATGTGGAGGAAGAGGGGGCAGGGGAAGTACCCGACCACCTCAAGGACGCCACTCGGGATGGGCAGGCCCTGGGACACGGCCAGGGTTACCGCTATCCACACGAGTACCCGGGCCACTTTGTGCGACAGCAATACCTGCCGGACCGCCTCCAGGGACGCACTTATTATGACCCGTCAGATCAGGGTTACGAACGCGTGATCCGCAGGCGTCTCAAGGAACGTCGCCCCTCAGAGCCAGGCGACTAGACTATTACACCCATGGCCTGTGGTCCAGGGGGTACTAAGGTAATCCTTGACTGACGGTTCACGATACGGTATAATGTATATCCGTCCGTCGGAGTGGGAGCCCCTTGTCCCCCGGGTGTAGCCCGCGCCGGGAACTGTTGAGTGGACGTGGGTGACCGTGGTTAGGCTCCGGAGACGAAGCCGGCCCGGTTGGCCTACTTGTCTGTCCAAAGGGCAACTGTTCCGTTCGCGCCTCCCGCCATTCTAAGTACAGCTTGAGGTCAAGTCAGCATGGAGGCCGGGTCGCAGATGTGGCAACGGGGAGAGGGTGGCTTTCTTCCCCTGGAGCAGCAATCGAGGTGTGCGCCAGCCAGTTCCGCTGAGGTGCCCGAGGGCCACGGGACCGAAAAACAGAGGGGCCTGACATCCGGGTCCGCACTGTTCGACATGGTGGGTGCCCTGGTGATGATCTTCGACCGCCAGGGACGTATCCTCTGGTACAACCGTGTTTGTGAGGAGACCACCGGGCTGTCCTTCCAGCAGGTCTGGGGCCGGCACGTATGGGATGTCCTGGCGGTCCCTGAAGAGGCCGAGGCGGTCAAAGATGTGCTGGTAAACCTGAGCGCCGAGCGCTTCAGGGGCGGCTATGAAAGCTGCGTGCTCACCTGGGATGGCAAGCAAAGGACCATACTGTGGTCAACGGCTCCGCTCCCCAACGGGCAAGGGCCGGTGGAACACATCGTGGGTGTCGGTGTGGACATAACGCATAGGAAACGCGCAGAGGAGGATCTGCGCAAGAGAGAGGGGCACTACCGGCGCCTGGTGGAATCGTCACCGGACGCCATTCTCGTACACCACCGCGGAAAGATGGTGTTCGCCAACCGCGCCGCTGCCGTTCTCCTGGGCGCCTCAGACCCCGGCGAGATCATCGCCAAGCCCGTGCTGGACTTTGTCCATCCCGACGACCGTCCCGTGGTAGAGGCCCGCTTGATGAAGGCGCTGGAGCATGACACAGAGTTGGCCCTGGTCGAGCAGCGATTGGTGAGGCTGGACGGAAGGGTGGTCCGTGTGGATGCCCACTCCATCTTCCCTTTCATGTACGAGGAAAAGGCGGCGGTTCAGGTGGTGGCGCGGGAGGTGGACGAGAGGCCGCATGTGCGAGAAGAGGTCTCAGACGAGCACCGCTACAAATGGGAAACGCTGCTCGGCCTGTCCCCTGGCACCATCGTGGCTACCGATTTGAGGGCGCGCATCACCGACATCTCTCAGCAGGCGACCCAGGCGATGGGCTTCGAGAGACCAGACGATCTTTTGGGCAAGAGTGCCTTCGAACTGATCGTAGCCGAAGACCATGAGGAGTTCATCAAGAACCTCCAGAAGACCTTCAAGGAGGGGGTGGTAAGGAACATCGAGCTGGCGCTGCTCAAGAGAGATGGCAGCCACTTCCGCGCAGAGTTGGACATGGCCCTGCTGAGGGACGACAAAGGGAAGCCGAAGGGGTTCATTTCCACCGCCGCGGAGCTCTCGAGAGGGCGAGAGCGGATCCAGGCCCGGCCGATATCCCGCGGTGACGGCTCCGAGTCCTCTGCCCTGGCGGCAGCGTCTCGCGCGGTATTGCTTCACCATGAGTTTGAGCCTGCTGCCCGGGCCATCTTCGATGCTTGCAGGAACCTGATTGGGGCTGAGGCGGGATACGTGGGCCTGATCAACGAGGATGGCTCGAGGGACGATGTCCTCTTCTCCTATCCCGCCGAGATGACCTGGGGCCAGACTTTGGTCGCGTCCAGGCCGATGAGAGAGCTACGTGCAGAGGTTTATCTGACTGGCAAGGCTATGTACCTCAATCAACTGGCCTCGCGCGGGTTCTCCGAGCAGGTCGAGGTGGAGAACATCCTGTTCGCGCCGGTCACGGTGGGGGACAATACCGTGGGGCTGCTGGCCTTTGCCAACAAGGCCCCGGGCTTCAGCGAGGAGGACACCCGCATGGCCTCCGCTTTCGCCGAACTGGCCGCCGTTTCCCTGGCCAGCAGCCGAACCTGGGAGGCCTTGGACATGAGCGAACGACGCTTTCGCTCGGTGGTAGAGGCCAGTGGCGATGCGATCATCACCTTCGACAGCGACGAGCACGTGGTATATTGGAACCCTGGTGCCCAGGCCATGTTCGGCTACACCGCCGAAGAGATGGTGGGCAAGAGGCTGACCCTGGTAGCCCCGGCCGAGTTCAGGGAGGCGATCAGGAAGGCAGCCAGGGAGGTGGAATCGGGTGCAACCTCCAGCAGCCTGGCCCAGCCTGTGGAGACGATCGGGCGCCGCAAAGAGGGAAGCACCTTCCCTCTGGAGATCTCCCTCGCTGGATGGAATACCCGCAAGGGCGTCTTCCTGACCAGCATCCTCCGCGACATCACCGACCGCAAGCTGGCAGAACACGACTTGCGTCTGCTTGCCGATCACGATCATCTCACCGGATTGCCCAACCGGGCCCTCTTCCGCGATCATCTGACTCAAGCGCTGGCCCTGGCCAACCGGGAGCCGCAAAGGTTGGTGGTGCTGATCATCGACCTGGACCACTTCAAGGCCATCAATCGCGAGTTTGGGCCTCAGGGCGGCGACCAGTTGCTGCAGGCGGTGGGCGACCGTCTGACGGGTTTGGTGCGCGCCGTGGACACGGTGGCCCGCTCGGGGGACGACGAGTTCGTGCTGTTGCTGAAAGGCATCGAGGAGATCGCCAATACCGATAGAGTGGCTCAGCGAATTTTGGGCTCCCTGAAGCAGCCCTTCGCCTTGAACGGTCGTGAGGTGCAGATCACCGTGAGCATGGGTGCCGCGGTCTACCCGGAGGATGGGGAGGACGTGGATTCGCTGATCAACA
>DATEXS010000164.1:0-3374 GCA_035256725.1 Anaerolineae bacterium | reverse complement strand
CCACTGCTGGAGGATAGTTGCCCTAAGGCCCGGCATTCAGATGTGCAAGCAGTGGTCAGGGGCCTCTAAGTCGAGGCGGCATTGATCGGCGCCGCGCGCCACGAGCCTAGGGCCTTGCAGGACAAAGCGAGGCTCGGATAGACCCGCCCTGTATCGGTGTCGATTCTCAGTGCAGAGAGAATCACCAGGAGACCTCGAGTGACGGACCAAACAAGGCTCGACGGACAATGCATCAACACCATCCGCTTCCTGGCGGTGGACGCCGTGCAGAAAGCTCAGTCCGGCCATCCTGGGACCCCCATGGGCGCGGCCACCATGGCCTACACTCTGTGGGACCGTTTCTTGAGACACAACCCACGAAATCCCCAGTGGCCCGATCGTGACCGCTTCGTCCTCTCTCCAGGACACGCCTCTATGCTACTCTATGCGCTTCTCCATCTGACCGGATACGACCTGCCTCTGGAAGAGTTGAGGAACTTCCGCCAGTGGGGAAGCAAGACGCCAGGCCATCCGGAATACGGCCTCACGCCAGGGGTGGAGGCGACCACAGGTCCCCTGGGTCAGGGTTTCGGCAACGGCGTGGGCATGGCCATCGCTGAGCGCTGGCTGGCCGAGCACTACAACCGTCTTGGCCACAAGATCATCGATCACTACGTCTACGCCATCGTTTCCGATGGCGACATGCAGGAAGGTATCACTAGCGAGGCTGCCAGCCTGGCCGGCACACTCCGCCTGGGGAGACTGATCTACCTCTACGACGACAATGACATCCAGATCGAAGGCCCCACCGACAGAGTGTTCAGCGAGAACGTGGCCCGTCGCTTTTGCGCGTACGGCTGGCAAGTCCTGGGCCCCCTGGACGGGCAGGACATCGCCGCCGTTGAGACGGCGATCCGGGAAGCCCGCGCCGAGCTGGAGCGCCCATCGCTGATCATCTGCAAGACGGTCATCGGCTACGGCAGTCCAGCCCAGGACACGGAGAAAGTGCACGGCGAGCCGCTGGGTGAAGAGAATGTGCGAGCAGCCAAAGAGACGCTGGGCTGGCCACAGGAGCCAACCTTCTATGTCCCCGAAGACGTGCTCGCTCACATGAGGAAGGCGCTCGAGCGCGGAGGGGAAGCGGAGAAAGAGTGGCAGCGGCGTATGGACTCCTACCGTGCAACCTATCCTGATCTGGCGCGCGAATATGAAGCCCAGCTCCGCGGAGAACTGCCTCCACATTGGGATGCTGACCTGGCCTCCCTCTTCCCACCAGGGAGCGGCCCCATCGCCACACGGGCTGCCTCCGGACAGACCCTCAACTCCCTGGTCAAGCGGGTTCACGCCCTGACGGGTGGCTCCGCGGATCTGGCGCCGAGCACGAAGACCATCCTGGCAGGTTACGGCGACCTGGGATGGATGGAGTACTGGGGACATAACATGTACTTCGGAGTGCGCGAGCACGCGATGGGCGCCATCGTCAGCGGCGTGGCGCTGCATGGAGGTCTCATCCCCTACGCCGCGACGTTCCTGACCTTCTCAGACTACATGCGTCCCCCCATCCGCCTGGCGGCAATGATGGGCTTGCAGGTCCTGTACATCTTCACCCACGACAGCATCGGTATGGGCGAAGATGGCCCCACCCACCAACCCATCGAGCAACTCATGAACCTGCGTGCGGTGCCCAACCTGACCGTGATCCGGCCCGCCGACGCCACAGAGACTGCTGAGGCCTGGAGGGTGGCGTTGCTGAACCGACGCGGACCGACGGCCCTGGTGTTCACTCGCCAGGAGCTCCCCGTCTTGGATAGAAGAGAACTCGCCCCAGCAGCAGGGCTGCAACAGGGCGCCTATGTACTCTGGGAGGCCAGTGTAGCGGCGCCAGAGGTGATCCTCATAGGCACGGGTTCCGAGGTGCACATCGCGCTGGAAGCAGGCCGGCAGCTGGCTTCGTTGGCCATCAACGTTCGCGTCGTCTCCATGCCCAGCTGGGAGTTGTTCGACCGACAGCCTGCCAGCTACCGTGACGGCGTGCTACCACCTGCGGTCAAGGCGCGAGTGGCAGTGGAGGCCGGCATCACGCTGGGTTGGGAGCACTATGTGGGACTCGAAGGCGCTGTGGTGGGCATGAAAGGGTTCGGCGCCAGCGCCCCAGGAGAGGTGCTGTACGAGGAGTTCGGAATCACCGCCACGCACGTGGTCGCACAGGCCAAAGCCCTTATCGGAAGGTAGCCGACGACACACCCTGACGCTCAGCCAGGCTCCTCGAGCATATGCCGGATGAGTAGCAGAACGTGAACGAAAACACTGAACAACTGAAACGAGAAGCTGCATACTACGCTGTGCAGTTTGTTGAATCGGGCATGGTCATAGGTCTGGGCGCGGGCAGCACCGCCTCCTTCGCCCTGCGGCGCATCGCCCAACTTCTACGCGAGAGCCAATTGACAGATATCCTGGGCATACCCTGTTCCATGCAGGTAGAGTCAGAGGCTCGGAGCCTGGGCATTCCTCTGACCACCCTGGCGCATCACCCCCTCATCGACGCGACCATTGATGGTGCAGACGAGGTGGATCCCAACCTGGACCTCATCAAGGGAGGGGGCGGTGCACTGCTGCGCGAGAAGATCGTGGCCCAGGCCAGCAAGCGTGAGATCATTGTGGTGGACGAATCGAAGCTCTCGCCTGTCTTGGGCACCCACTGGGCAGTGCCCATAGAGGTGATTCCTTTTGGCTGGCGTGCTCAAATTGGCTTCCTCGAGGCCCTCGGTGCTCGCCCGGTGCTGCGCACCACACCCGAGGGCGCACCGTTCCGCACCGACCAGGGCAACCTGATCCTGGACTGCCCCTTCGGCCCGATCTCTCAGCCCAGACAGCTAGCCTCCGAGTTGGCCCAGCGGGCAGGGATCGTGGAACACGGTTTGTTCCTCGGTCTGGCGACCGACGTCGTGATCGCCAGTGAGCAGGGTGTGAGGCATCTCAAGAGAGGAGAACCCGCGTGATCGCCATTGAACCCTCTATTCTGTCAGCAGATCTCACTCGCCTGGGCGAACAGGCCTTGGAGGCACAGGCCGCCGGCATCGATGGTCTGCAAATCGATGTCATGGACGGACGCTTCGTCCCCAATATCACCTTCGGCCCGGGAGTGGTGGCGGCTCTGCGGTCGGTCGTGACTGTTACCCTGGACGTGCACCTCATGATCGCGGAGCCGGAGCGCTACCTCGAGGACTTCGCCGCGGCCGGGGCCGACCGTCTTGTGGTCCACCAGGAAGCCTGCCAGCATCTTCACCGGGTTCTACAGTCCATTCACGAGCTTGGGGTGGAGGCCGCAGTAGCCCTCAACCCGGCCACCCCGCTGTGTACCCTGGAAGAGGTGCTCGATCTGACCGACGTTATAC
>DATEXS010000163.1:0-4971 GCA_035256725.1 Anaerolineae bacterium | reverse complement strand
TCTAAGGGGCGATTAGCTCCTTCGTGGGTTCAAATCCCACCCTCTCCGCCATGTTTTCCCATGCGCCGGTAGCTCAATTAGGATAGAGCAACTGACTACGAATCAGTAGGTTGGAGGTTCGAATCCTCTCCGGCGTATTTTGCTTCCTGCGTATTGGTGGCTTCCACCTCCGCACCGGAGCGCGGGAGCGAAAGGAGGCGCGGTGATCGGGTTCGCCACCGACGAATGGGCCAAATCCTTCATGGAGCAGATCAACCAGAGCGCGGCCTACGCGGAGGCCGCCAAGACGTGGGAGGGAGACTTCTTCTTCATCATCGAGCAGGGTGACCACGTCCCCGAGCCCATCTACATCTACGTAGATCTCTGGCACGGCAAGTGCCGGGACGCCTTCTCCACCACCGATCCCACTGTCAAGGACCCTGTTTTTCGCATGAGTGGCCCTCTGGAGAACTGGCGAAGGGTGGTGGAGAAGAAGCTGGACCCTCTCCAGGGAATGCTGACCCGCCAGTTCAGGTTGCAGGGGGATATGGTAAAGATCATGCGGGCTGTGAAGGCCGCTCAGGAGTTGGTCAACTGTACGGCCCTGGTGCCGACTGAGTTTCCAGAATAACCTTCCAGGAGGATAGACGAAAGGAGGGAGGGAGAATATGCCGCGCTACCTGGTGGTACATTCTACTGCCGGTATTACCGATCAGGAGGAGGCGGTCGCCGCTGCCAGGAAGCTGGTCCGGTCTCTGCCGCCGGAGACCAAGTGGCTGAACAGTTGGCTGGCCTTGCAGAAGCCGAAGATGTTCTGCGAATGGGAGGCGCCTGACACGGAGACGCTGCTGGCCGCGATGGAACCGGTGACCGAGAGTACGCCGGTGGAGGCCATCTACGAGGTGGCCCAGGTGGACCCAGCTTGGTACAAGGAGTAGCGTCCCGGCTCGTCGCAGGACCGGCAAGCTCCATGCGCTGAGGGGTGAGGGCGGTGGATGTGGTATTTCGATAGTCCAAAGATCGTCTTTGGGGAAGGGGCTCTGGGCCACCTGCGGGAGATAGAGGGGCACAGAGCCTTCATCGTCAGCGACCAGAATCTGGAGGCGCTGGGCTTCGTGGACACGGTTGTTGGTCTTCTCTCCAAGGCGGGGCTGGAGAGCGAACGATTCCTGGAGGTAGAGCCTGACCCATCCCTGGAGACGGCCATCCGTGGCGCGCAGGCCATGGCCAACTATGCCCCTGACTGGATCGTGGGCCTGGGGGGCGGCTCCTGCCTGGATGCGGCCAAGGCGATGTGGGTGCTGTATGAAAGGCCCGACCTGCAACCCGAGGCGATCAACCCGGTGGAGACGCTCGGCCTGCGTCAGAAAGCGCGGCTTATCACCATCCCCACCACGGCGGGCACTGGGGCCGAGGTCACCTGGATGATCGTTCTCACCGATACGGAGGATGATCGCAAACTGGGCCTGGGCTCCAGGGAGAATCTGGCCGACGTGGCGATCGTAGACCCGAGCCTATCCAAGGACATGCCGCCTCGCCTCACGGCCGATACCGGTATGGATGCCCTGACCCATGCGGTGGAAGGTTATGCCTCCGCCTGGGGCAACGACTTCAGCTCTGGCCTGTGTCTGAAGGCAGCGGATCTCATCTTCCGTTACTTGCCTGAGGCCTACCAAGACGGGGCCAATACCGAGGCGCGGGAGAGAATGGCCAACGCTGCCACCCTGGCGGGGTTGGGCTTTGGCAACTCCATGGCCGGCCTGGCGCACAGTCTGGGGCACGCCCTCGGCGGGGTCTTTCACACCCCGCACGGCAGAGCAGTGGGCCTTTTCTTGCCCTATACCATCGAGTATGCCGCTCGGGAGAACCCGAGTCGCTACGGGGAGATGGCGCGATATCTGGGCCTGTCGGCTGCTTCCGAGGCTGAAGGCGCGGCGAGTCTCGTCGCCGCGCTGCGCGATCTGCTGGAGCGATTGGATCAGCCGGCTGAACTGAGCCACACAGGCATCGAGCGCGCGGATCTGCTGAGGCGTATGGGCAAGCTGGTGGACAATGCGGCCAATGAGGCCACCACCGTGGTGCACCCTCGGATCGCTTCCGCGGCCGATCTGGAACGGCTTATCCTCCACGCCTACGAAGGGCGTGAGGTGGATTTCTGACGAGGGGAGGTTGAGCGGGTAGACAGTGAATGGTTACATGGGAAAACTCCTCGTGGTCGACCTGACCGGTGGCAGTTTGGGCGAGCAGGCACTGAACGAGGAATACGCAGAGAGGTTTGTAGGAGGTAGCGGGCTGGCGGCCCGCTACCTCTGTGACCTGACCGACGAGAACACGGATCCACTGGGTCCAGAGAATCCTCTAATCTTCATGGCTGGCCCTCTGGTCGGCACGCGGGCCCCTTCGTGTGGGCGATATGTGATCTGCGCCCGCTCCCCACAAACCGGCCTGTGGGGCGAGAGCAACGTAGGGGGCTTCCTGGGCCCTCAATTGCGCTTCGCCGGATACGATGGCCTTGTGGTCAAGGGCAAGGCTGAGCGGCCGGTCTACCTGCTCATCGGAGACGGGCAGGCGGAGCTGCGCGACGCCTCCCCGCTGTGGGGGCTGGACACCTACCAGACCCAGGAGGCCATCACCGGGGAGCTGGGTGGTCGATCCTGGCGGGTGGCCTGCATCGGCCCCGCCGGCGAGAACTCAGTCAAGTACGCAGCAATCATCGCCGATGACGGGAGGGCGGCTGGCCGGTCGGGCATGGGCGCTGTGATGGGCGCTAAGAACCTCAAGGCGGTGGCCTGCCGTGGAAGCGGTCAGATCCCTCTGGCTGAACCCGAGGCCTTCGAGGGGACCGCTCGGGACGCAGTCGCCCTCCTCAAAGATGACGCGAGCACCCAGGTCTTTTACCAGACGGGGACGGCTGGTTCGGCGAATGTGCTGTCCATGTTCGGAAACATGCCCAACAGGTACTTCACTCAGGGCACTTTTGACGAGGTGGACAAGATCAGCGGGAGCACTATCGCGGAGACCATCCTCACCGGCACCAGCGGCTGCTACGGTTGCGTGGTCCAATGCGGGCGGCGGGTGAGGATCCCGGAAGGCCCCTACCAGCTAGATGAGACGGACGGCCCTGAGTACGAGACGGTGGCGGCTCTGGGGTCGATGTTGTTGATCGACGACCTGGCCGCTGTGTGCCACATGAACCGTCAGTGCAACTCCTATGGGATGGACACGATCAGCACCGGCGTCACCCTGGGGCTGGCCTTTCACCTCTATAACGAGGGCATCATCGATGCGCGGGATACAGGCGGTCTGGTCTTACAGTGGGGCGACCCGGAGCCCGCGATCAGACTGATCGAGAAAACGGCCCGGCGGGAGGGCCTGGGCGCCCTGCTGGCCGAGGGAAGTCTGAGCCTCGCCCGGCATTTCGAGGTCGAGGATCTGGCCGCTCAAGTCAACGGCCTGGAGGTGGGCATGCACGACCCTCGGGCCAGCGCTGGTGTGACCCTGTCCTATCTGACTTCGCCCCGGGGGGCCTGTCATAACAAGAGCGATACCTACTGGCTGGACGTAGGACGCACCATGGAGGACCTGGACATCGGCCTCACGGACCGCTTTGAAGAGGAGGGGAAGGCCGAGTTGGTGGTCCGGCATCAGAACTGGCGCAGTGCCTGTGATGCCCTGGTGAGCTGTATTCTTCCTAACCTGCCCAGTGACGATCTGGTGGCGATGTTGTCGGCGGCGACTGGTTGGGAGGTGACCAAGGCGGACCTGTTGCGGACAGGAGAACGGATCCTCAATCTCAAGAGAATGCTCAACCTCCGCTGGGGACTGGAGCCCAAGAGCGAGCGGCTGCCGCGGCTGTTTATGGAGCCGTTGGCAGATGGTGGAGCGGCGGGCCGTGTTCCGGACGTGGAGAGGCTGTTGAGCGATTACTATGACGTCCGCCGGTGGGACAGGAAATCCGGCAGGCCCAGCAAGGAGAAGCTACAAGAGCTGGGGCTGGAGGACGTGGCCAGCGAGCTATCACGAGGATAGCTAGGAGGGTTCTTCCTCACTGATGGAGGTGAGCTTCGCCCCGAGTATCTTGTCCATGTGCTTCAGGCCGAATTCGTGCATCTGCTGGTCGAAGGTGGCCACCGCGTCGGTGTAGACCAGTACCTCATAGTCGCGGAAGCGGGCATCTGCTACGGTGTGCAAGACGCAGATGTCGGTACACACTCCGCAGACATGAATCTTCTCGGGCCTGAGGGCCTTCAGACGTTCCTCCAGGTCCGTTCCGTAGAAGACACTGTAGCGGGTAGATTCGAGTACCACGCCCGGATAGGAGGCCAGCTCGGGGATGATCTCTGCCCCCTCGGTGCCCTTCACGCAGTGGGCGGGCCAGATCTCGAACTCCTGGTCGTCGGGCGCATGGGTATCAGCGGTGAAGATGATCGTGGAGCCCCGAGCCACCTCCCGGTCCAGGAGTTTCTGGACGTTGGGGATTATGTGGAGCGACTCCTCTCCACAGAAGAGCGGCCTGCCCTCCTCCAGGAAACACCGCTGCATGTGGATGACAAGTACCACGTCAGCCATATTGGTCACCTCCCTCACCCGTATTATACCTGGCTGACAGGCAACTGTCAACAGCAAAAGAAGAGGGGCGACCGCCTCGGAGGGAGATAAGACTCCGCTGTTGAGTATCCTCGCCGGGGGCTGCGCGGATAGAAGGCCACGAACGCAGCGCCTTTGCGGGCGTCGGGGTGGGATTCTTTGCGGATCGGTTTTCGCCGATCCTGGTTCTGAGCCTAGGCCAGGCCCGCCTCACGACGCAGAATATCGGCCTTGTCTGTGCGCTCCCAGGGTGCGTCGATATCGTCGCGGCCGAAGTGGCCGTAGGCCGCCGTGGCCCTGTAAATCGGTCTGCGCAGGTCCAGATCGCGGATGATGGCCGCAGGACGAAGGTCGAAATGAG
The DNA here is from genome assembly GCA_035256725.1 of Anaerolineae bacterium. Lineage (GTDB taxonomy): Bacteria > Chloroflexota > Anaerolineae > UBA7937 > B3-Chlor > JAUVXJ01. The sequence continues at coordinate 44 of DATEXS010000163.1, read as the reverse complement.
TGTTGATCAGGTCGACGATACGTTCGTCGGGAATCTGCCCTGTG
>DATEXS010000162.1:0-13717 GCA_035256725.1 Anaerolineae bacterium | reverse complement strand
AAGCTGGCCATGGAGAAGGCTCAACAGATCGGTGCCGGATTCGTGGCGGTGCGGAACAGCAACCACTACGGCATCGCCGGCTACTACTCCATGATGGCGCTGGAGAGGGATCTAATCGGCATCTCCATGACCAACGCTGCTCCTCTGGTAGTGCCCACGTTCGCAAAGGATGCCGTGTTAGGCACCAATCCGTTGAGCATCGCGATTCCCGCGGGCCGCGAACGACCCTTCGTACTGGACATGGCCACCAGTGTGGTTACCCGGGGCAAGCTTGAGGAGTATGAACGACAGGAGAAGCCTCTGCTCAAGGGGTGGGCGACAGATAGCAGAGGCCTTGACACAACCAACGCGGGCGAGGTCCTGCACAACATGAAGGGGCGTCTGGGCGGTGGCATTCTGCCGCTAGGCGGGGCCGGCGAGGAGTTGGGCGGCCACAAGGGGTACGGGTTGGCGCTGCTGGTGGATATCCTCTGCGGCGTGCTGCCGGGCGCTGGCTATGCCACCCTGGTGTATCCCATGGACGACTCTGGCAAGCCGCGGCCAGCGAACATCGGGCATTTCTTCGGGGCTTTGAAAGTGGACGGCTTCCGACCTCTGAGCGATTTCCAGGATTCCATGGATGGGATCGTCCGTTACATGAGGGGCTTGGCCAAGGCAGAGGGGCAGGAGCGCATTTTCGTTCACGGCGAGAAGGAGTTCGAGATCGCCGAAGAGCGGATGAGGCTGGGTATCCCACTGCATCCCAAGGTGGCGAGCGATCTGCAGGCCCTGGCGAAGGAGCTAGGGATCCACTGCCCGGTATGAGATCGCGAAGCGGGGGTGGGTCGGCAATCTTGACAAATGTCTGTCAAGATCGCTGAGCTTGACTTTCGAGTAGTGATCTGATATACTTGACAATAAGGACCTCGTTAGTCCAGAAGCTGGAGGATGGCAGGCACGAGGGTTGAAGGGAGTACCCTTGAGGAGGCGATGGACGGGGAGGAGACAGGATGAGAGACGTCTATCTTGACCACGGGGCCACTACACCTCCAAGGCCTGAGGTGGTGGAGGCCATGCTTCCTTACTTCAAAGAGCAGTTTGGCAACCCGCTTAGCTTGCACCGCTACGGAGATGGGCCTCGTCAAGCGGTTGAGGAGGCGCGGGAGAAGGTTGCGCGGCTGATTGGGGCCAGGAGCAACGAGGTCTACTTCACTGCCAGTGGCAGCGAGTCGAATAACCTGGCGGTGAAGGGTATCGCCCTCATGAACCGCCAACGCGGGAAGCATATCGTGGTCTCCGCTGTGGAGCATCTATCGGTCATCAATGCTGCTCAGACCATGGAGAAGTTGGGCTTCGAGGTCACCCTTGTTCCAGTGGACAAGTATGGAATGGTGGATCCCGTCGATGTGGAGAAGGCGTTACGCGACGACACCACCCTGGTCTCCGTTATGCATGCCAACAGCGAGGTAGGGACCATTCAGCCGGTGGCGGAGATTGCCAAGATGGTTAAGGGGCGCAGCAAGGCATACGTCCACACGGACGCCGTGGCTACCGTCGGGCGCATCCCCGTCGATGTTAACGAGCTGGGCGTCGATTTGTTGAGTTTGGCGGGGAACCAGTTCTATGGGCCCAAGGGAGCAGCTGCCCTGTACATCAAGCGGGCGACCCGGATCATGCCTCTAATTGACGGTGGTATCCAGGAGTCCGGCCGACGGGCAGGTACCGAGGATGTCCCGGCTATTGTTGGACTGGGTGTAGCGGCGGAGATGGCTGCCGAGGACCTGGTGGAGCGCAGCGCTCACGTCCTCCCGCTGCGAGACCGGCTCATCGAGCACCTGACCACAGACATCGACCACGTCTTCTTGACCGGCCATCCTACTCAGAGACTGCCCGGTCACGTAAGCGTGGTGGTGGAGTTCATCGAAGGGGAGGCGATGCTCCTGTTGCTCAACATGCAGGGAGTTGCTGCCTCCAGCGGATCCACGTGCACGTCGAGGGCGCTGAAGGCCTCCCACGTGCTGACGGCCATCGGTGTCGAGCCGGCTCTGGCCAATGGATCCCTGCTGCTGACGTTGGGTCTGGGCAATAGCATGGAAGATGTGGAGTATTTCCGGGAGGTGTTTCCACCCATAGTTGACCGTCTGCGCCAGATGTCTCCTCTGTACAAGGGAGCCTAGGCGAGAGCGCTAGCGGTCACGAGCAGGGCGGGAAGGAGGTCAACATGCCACAGTACAGTGAGAAGGTGATGGATCACTTCATGAATCCACGCAACGTGGGTGAAATACCCGATGCCGACGGTGTCGGGAGCGTAGGAAACCCGGTGTGTGGCGACCTGATGACTTTCTACGTCAAGGTGGACGACAACCGTCTGGAGGATGTCAAGTTCAAGACCTTCGGATGCGGGGCGGCCATCGCAGTGTCGAGCATGGTCAGCGAGATGGCCAAGGGCAAGACTCTAGAGGAGGCCAAGAAGATCACGAACGCGGACGTAGCCGCGGAACTGGAGGGTCTGCCCCAGAACAAGATGCACTGTTCGAACCTTGGGGCGGATGCCCTGCACAAGGCGATCGAGGATTACGAAGCGAAGGCTAAGGAGGGATAGATGGGGGCAGAACAGGTCGAGAGAGAAGGTGAAGCTGAGAGCACTTGCGTTTGTCCCTTTTGTGATGCGGTAGTGGAGGTATCTGCTCCCTGGTGTGTGACCTGCCAGGCCGAGGTGCAATTCTGCGCTGTGTGCGAGGAGCCGCTACCCCAGGACGCCACTGAGTGCCCGAGCTGCGGCGCGGAAAAAGACGGGTAGAATCCGCTGGGAAAGCAGCCACTATCGTGACCGCTGGCTTCGCCGGGGGCACCCTCTGTTCCTGAGCCAGGTTCTGGTTGAACTGGTTGGGCCGTTGGTAGGAAGGATGTCTAAGCATGGAAGCGGATGACTCGCTGGACTGTGTGGGCCTGTACTGCCCCATGCCTATCATCCAGACCAAGGCCAAGATCGACAAGATGGAGGTCGGCCAGGTGCTCGAGGTGATCGCCGATGATAAGGGCATCGAGGCCGACATGCCAGCGTGGTGCAAGAGAACAGGCAACGAGTTCCTTGGTCTGGAGGAGCAAGACGGAGAATACCGGGTATACGTAAGGAAGCTCAAGGACTAGGTCGGCGGACGGCCCTCAGTCAGCTTGTGCCGTGGAAAGGGAAAGGGACCAGGCCGGTGCGGCCTTGAGCCAGCCAGCGACCCCCGAACCGAGACCTAGACCCAGTTCGTTCAGTCTATCTCCTCTTCCAGTTGCTCCGCGTACCTGAGCAGCAACTCCATCCTCTCCTGGGGAACTTCCTTCACCCTGAGATAGGTCTCCAGGATCTGCCGGGTGGTCATCTCCTCGTAATTGCGTCCCCCGATGCGCAGGCGCACCTGTCGTTCTACGTCCTTGATCAGGGCAGCCACGTGAAAGGCGCTTCCCAGAGCGCCGAGTATCTCAGCTTCCTTGAGAAGAGGCTCCTTTTCTGCCGTGGTGCGCACGATGACGCGTACCACCTTGTCCTCTACATCGTGCGCTTCGATGGCTTCAAGGACCTGGGCTGTGGGGTCCAGCCCCTTGGCCTCCACCTCTATGGTCAGAAAGCCGCGGGTGTCCAGGGCACAAAACTCAAAATGAGTGCGCCCTTTCTCCAGTTCGACCAGGATGAATCCCTTTTCCTCCTGCTCTTCGCCGAAATCTACGCGTTCCACACTGCCTGAGTAGACTACAGGTGGGGAGGACTGCCTCACCACCTGGTGTTTGTGCAGATGGCCCAGGGCCACATAGTCGAAGGCCGGGTTGGCCAGCAGGCTGTTGGGGATGATGGGCTCCCGGCCCAGGAATACGCTACCCTGCGAGCCGTACCTGGTGTCGGCCCCAAACACAGTCACGTGGGCAGCGAGGACCGCCGGCACACTGGGGTCCAGACCGTCAATCTCCTGCTCCACCAGTTCGGTTACCGCTCCGGCCAGCTCGTCGGTCACTTCATCTGCGCTCTTGCCCCTTAGCTCTCCTCTGGTCAAGAGGTGGCTTCTCACCGGCCAGGGCAGAGTCACGATCTGCACTGGGCCGCTCTTCGTGTCGATCAGATGGGTGGCGATCTTGTCCGCGACCACCACCTTGGGCACATCGAGGATGCTGAAGATCTCGGTGCTTGCGGCCTTGCCCGCGGCCAAGGGAAGGTCGTGGTTGCCGATGAGCAGAAGGACCGGTATGGACGCCTCGGAGAAACGCCGGATGCGCCTGGCGAACTCCCGCTGGTTGGTGGGCGAGGGATGGACGGTCTGGTATGCGTCTCCGCAGAAAAGGACCAGGTCAACTTCCTCTGAGATCGCGTAGTCAACGATAGAGTCCAGCGAGCGCAGGAAGTCCCCCACGCGGGTGCTGAGCCCGGTCCGCGGGTCAAGTCGCCCGTAGTTCTCTATGCCCAGGTGAAGGTCGGCGAAATGGAGCACTCTAATCATGGCAGGGATGCGAGATTATAGCCGTGGGCGCCGCGGCGGTCAATCTGAGAGGCGATCCCGCCGGGACAGCGACCTGCTCGGCCTGGTAAGCTGTCAGGCGGGCCCGGCCTTTGAAAGCGCGTCTGCCGCTGTGGTACAATGGCCGGTGATGGACGACGAGACAAGCTTTGTCAACGAGAACGCCGCAGCGACCTCCTGGTTCGAGAAACGGGGGGTACTGACCAAGATCCGGCAGTTGCTCTCTGAGCGGTCAGGCGAGGGCTATCTGGTGGGAGGCTACGTCCGCGACCTGCTGTTGGGCAGATTCACCCGGGACCTGGACCTGGTAGTGGCCGGCGACGCCGTACCCCTGGCCAGAGAGGTGGCCGACCGCCTCGGCGGAGCCTTCGTGCTCCTCGACCAGGAGAGGCACACGGCCAGGGTGGTGCTTCGCGATGGCGGAGAGCGCTTCTATGTGGACCTCGCCACCATGCACAGCGACGGACTTCTGGCCGATCTGGAGAGGCGTGACTTCACCGTCAACGCCATGGCTATGGACATAAGGGACACGACGCCACGCCCCGGGATTTTCGACCCCCTCGGCGGGCGGTCGGACCTCGACGACCGCCGACTCAGGGCTGTGTCCGACAGGGCCTTCCAGGAGGACGCCATCCGCTTGTTGAGGGCGGTGCGCCTGTCGGCTGAGCTGAGCCTGCAGGTGGAAGGGCACACAGAACAGTTGATGCTCAGGGACGCCTCCCTGATTGGCCAGGTCTCGGCGGAGAGGGTCAGGGACGAGCTGTGCCAGATCCTGGCGGCTTCTCAGGCAGAGGACAGCCTGCGCTATCTGGATCGGCTGGGCCTGCTCAGCGCCCTTCTGCCGGAGCTGGATCCTCTGCGTGGGCTGGAGCAGCCTCCACCCCATTATCAGGATGTCTTCCAGCATTCCCTGACTGTGGTGGGGGCGCTGAACGAGGTGGGAGGGGCCTTGCAGCAAATGGCGCGTGACGAGTCGGACCTGGTCGTGCTCCGGGGCGGTGAGAGCGAGAGAATGAAGGGCTATTTCGTGGAGGCTCTAGCCCCTTATGCGCAGCGGCTTGTGGCTCACCTGGATGAGCGGTTGGCGGAGGAGCGGGGCAGGGCCGCCCTGTTGAAGCTATGTGGATTGTTGCACGATGTCGGCAAGGCCAACACCCTCACGGTGGATGAGGAGGGCCGGAGGCGCTTCTTTGGTCACGCGAGAGAAGGGGCCGCCATCGCCGCGGCGGTGGCGCGCAGGCTGCGCTTCGGCAATCGCGAGGTGCGGCTGGTGCAGACCGTGGTCAGGCACCACATGCGGCCACTTCAGTTGGCCCAGGTGGAGTCGATCAGCCGCCGGGCGATCTACCGCTTCTTCCGGGACACTCAGGGTAGGGGTGTGGACGTTCTGCTGCTGGCCCTGGCAGACAACCTGGCCCTGGTGTACCAGGGCACCAATGTCGAGCAGTGGAGACGGATGTGCGAGACGGCGAGACTGCTCCTGGGTGCCTACTGCGAACGCTATCAGGAGGTCGTAGAGCCGGTGCCGCTGATCAGCGGCGGGGAGCTGCTGGAGCGATTGGGGATGGAGCCCGGACCCGACGTGGGGCGAATCCTGCGCGCCCTTCATGAGGCCCAGGCCACGGGCGAGGTGACCAGTACGGAAGAGGCTCTTGAGCTGGCGCAGAGCCTGCTGGGGGAGTAGGCGGGCTATCCCTTCCAGGGCATAGGTGGCACCTGGGCTGGCTCCGCGTATGGTCCCTCTTTGAAGTCATCCCAGTACTGGTTGCCCTCCACCAGCGAGTAGGCAAAGATGGCCTGGCCCTGGGCGCCGGCCTCGCGGGCTATCTCGATGCGCTGCTCGATCTCCGAGAAGGAACTGTACCCCGCGTGGATCCCTGCGTAAATGTGGCGGCCATAGGACTCGCCCACGAAGTCCCTCACCAGGATCTCGTAGCGGTCCAGGTAGTCCTGGACGGAGGTCCCGTAGAGCATGGGAGCCAGGAAGTCAGCATCCCCCGAACGCAGCCACCCTCGCGAATCCTGGTAGTATCCGTCGTATCCGTCGTACTTCACGGCGCCATAGGTGACCCAGCCCCACTTGTCTTTGTAGATGGGCCAGGCCGCCGCGGACAGCGCGGCTTGAGGTCTCAATTGGCGCATCTCGTCGTACACCCGGCTGACCAACTCCGTAATCTGGGCGCGCTGCCACGCAGCCCAGCCCATGGGCTGAGCAGCGGCGAAGCGCTGCTCGCTGATGGGATCGTAGGAGTAGTAGGGGCCGCTGTAGCGCACGTAGTCGAGATGCAGTCCGTCCACGTCGTAGTGCTGGAGGATGTCCCGGCACACGGCCACGATGTGATCCGTCACGGCCGGGTGTCCCGGGCTGGCGGTGAGATAGGAGGAGTTGAGCACCATCGGCGTGCCGTTCTCATGCCACTGCACCCACTCATTGCCGTAGAGGGCGTTGAAGCGATGGTACATGTGCACGGGAGTAGTGTTGGCCAGCGGTGGTTGGGTGCCCAGCCAGACCGGGTAGACGTTGACATAAGCATGCAACTGCAATCCTTCGGCGTGGGCCGCAGCGATGGCGGTGGCCAGCGGATCCCAGCCAGGATTCTTACCCAAGGTTCCTGTCAGCCGGTCGGCCCAGGGCTCGTACTGGGAGTTATAGTAGGCGTCGGCCTGACCCCGTATCTGGAAGAGAAGGATGTTGAAGTTGGCCTCTGCTGCTTTGCTGACGATGCTTCTCACGTCGGCGGCGCTGGTGTAGGACCAGCGGGGGACCCAGAGGGCGCGGGCCTCCAGGTTGGTTGGGGGAGGCGGCGGGGTGTGCTGAACGCGAATGAGAGGCAGGTACGTCCTGTGCCAGGAATTCGGGTCGTAGACGATCAACGTGGCCCTGGCTTTGGGGCTGCCCTGAGCGGAGAACCAGCCCACCCCTTTGTGTAGGAGGTCCCACTCCAGGGTGTACCGTCCGGGCTCGTCGGGCGCGACGATAGCGACATTGTCAACCTCGACTTCATGTCCGTAGGGCACGTTGTTGGGGAGCGGGGTCCGCGCGTGCCCTGGTATCACAGCGCCCTCAGTGTCGATCCAGCGGTAGCCAACCACCACGGCGTTAGTCCCCGCGGCGAGCCAGGTGAGGGTTCCTCCGTTCTCTATGGAGAGGGAGGTGGTGGCCGACTGGCCTGTCCTCAGCACCGCCGGGGCGTCGTGGCTCAGGTAGTTGGCCCAGTAGACAGGGGTGTGCTCGACGATCTCTGCCCACACCGAGCTACGCAAGGCAGACAGCTTGGCGTAGAGGTAGTCCCCGGGGCAGGCGGTGGCGTTGTAGTCCCGATGCCCGGCGATGTTCTGGGTCGTTTTGTCCACGAAGAAGGAGCCCTCCAGGGGATGGAGGAGGACCCGGCTGCATGACCAGGCGGTGACATCTGTCAGGCCTCTCAGCAACTCGGGGGAGGGCTGGACGCTGTCGGCGGTGTTGCCGTAGGTGCCCATGCCGCAGACGCCTACGCTGCCGTAGTTGTAGCTGTAGGTGTGGCCGCCCACCACTTCTGGGCCGCCGTACCGACCCTCGTAGATATTGCCTTTCCAATCCACCAGGTAGTTGTAGCCCACGTCGCCCCAGCCCCGGGTGATGGCATGGTAGTAGTAAATGGCCCGCACGGTGGCTGGTGGGTTGGGGTCTAGGTTGCTGGTCACGCTGTGATGGATGATGACCTTCTGGGGAATGAGGTACTCGGTGGGCCAGATCTCGTGGCCCTGGCCATCGAAACGGTAGGCCTCGTTGGCCCCCCATTGGGCACGAGAGACAATTGCAGGCCTGGGTACTTCGCCTGGCTCGGGCTGGGCGGCGAGTTGCAGGCGTTCCACTTCCCCCAGGGAGGGTCCCAGCCGCGAGTCGATGCAGGTGACGGTCACGTCCTCCACCTGGGGGGTGCCAAGGGGCTGGTCGGTCCCCAGCTCGAGGCGATACTGGACGTATCCGGCGGCCTCCACCACCATGGGCAGCGGCGCGAAGAACCGGGGCCCCTCCTGTTCCGGGTCCATCACCGGCTGCCAGGGTGACCAGGAGGAGCCGTCACCGCTGACCCGGAGGTAGACCTGGACTGTGGTGCCGGCAGGGGTTTGGGCCTGCCATTGGACGCCCACCGCGTTGAACTGAAGACCGGTGCGCCGAACAGGGGAGGTGTAGGTGCCCTGGAGGGCGTGCCCGCTGGCCAAAGAGGCCAAAGTCAGCGCCCCGTCGCCTATCTCGGCGACCACTACCCCGTCGAGGGTACCCGAGTTGAAGTCCGCAGTGGTGGTCTGCTCCCAGTCCTCGGCCAGAGTCTGGGCTGCCTCCGCGGTGGCCGACATGCCGGGAGATGCCATCCCGAGCAGTAGTAGGAGGGCCAGGCACAGGACCGCCAGTGCACGCTGGTAGCGCTTCATGCGTTGAACGCCTCCCGGTGGGAACGGGCCGGACTAACCGTCATGCCCGACCACAGCCGGTGAGAACGGTGGAATCGACAAGGAGGGTCCGGGTTTGCGCAGCCCTTTTTCAGCATGCTGATCCACCAGTGATTGGCTCGAGGCGCAGTGGGTTAGACATCCTTAGGGGTGCAGGGGCCGCCAGGGACGGCGGCCCGTCAACTGGTCACTTTCCTCCAGTCCTCCAGGAAGCGCTCGATGCCTCTGTCGGTGAGGGGGTGGCGGACCATACTCTGGAGAACCCCATAGGGTACGGTGGCGATGTCCGCGCCGGCGAGAGCGGCCTCGGTGACGTGCAGGGGGTGGCGAATGCTGGCCGCGATGATCTGCGCCTCCAGGCCGTAGGAGGCGAAGATCTCGGCCGCCTCAGCCACTACCGCCATCCCCTCGTGGCCGATGTCGTCCAGGCGGCCCACGAAGGGCGAGACGTAGGAGGCGCCGGCCAGGGCGGCGAGGAGGGCCTGGTTGGTGGAGAAGACCAGGGTGGCGTTGGTGCTGATTCCCTGCATCAGCGCCAGCTCACGGGCCATGTCCCTGTCCAGCGGGCACTCCTCTACCCACTCGCAGCCCTGGCAGATGTTGTCCGCATCGACTTCGGAACCAGCCAGGACACTGATGGCCTCCAGACCGCCAGGGCTCACCGGTATCTTGACCACCACGTGGGGGGACCACTGGGCTAGCTCCCTGGCTTGCTCGATCATCTGGGCCGGGTCGTTGCTGGTCACCTCGGCGCTGATGGGACCCTGGACTAGGTAGCAGATCTCCTGGGCGACCTGGCGGTAGTCTCCGCGTCCGGCGCCCATCATGAGAGAGGGGTTGGTGGTCACCCCGCTGATCACTCCCATCTTGACGGCTTCTCTGATTTCCTCGATCTTCGCGGTGTCCAGGTAGATTTCCATGGCTGACTTGCCTCCTCTGTGGGTCGACTGGCCTCGCTCGGCGATCGGCTGCTCGGCGGGCGAGTGGCGCTCGGTAGCAGGGGGTATTATAGCATCTTCGGTTGAGGTGCAAAAGCGTTGTCTGGTAGGGCCGTGGGGGGGTGTAGTCGACCGCCGTGGCGCGGAAAGCGTGGCAATGAGGCCGTGTCTGTCCTCACCCAAGCCCTAACCACGAACCTGAAGGGCTAAATCGTGCACTGCGAACCTGCGGCACACGGGATACCCCCCTGGGCCTCGCCACCACCTCCTGTCCTGCCCCCTTAAGGGGGAGGAGAGTCTAGATGGCTCGCGCAGTACGCGCTTTACCGCGTTTTGAAGAGCCAAAGCCCTCACTACGAACCCGAAGGGCTGAAGCCCTCACTACGAACCGCGTGCCCCCAGGTAGTTGCACGGCCCTGGGGCGTGGGCTATACTTGTCAACTGGCAGTACGCGGCAGTCGCAGGCGCGCTCACCACGGCGTAGTGCGTCGGCAACACGGGGGTAGCGTATGGAGTTGAGTTCCCAGAATGGCATATCGGCCTTCTTTCCGGCCTACAACGATGGCGGGACCATCGCCAGCATGGTTCTCTCCGCCATTCTGGTACTGGAGAAGCTCACCGATGACTACGAGGTAATCGTGGTCAACGACGGCAGCCACGACTATACCGGCGAGATCCTGGACGAGCTGGATCGCCAGTACGACAGGGTGAGGGTGGTCCACCACCAGAAGAACAAGGGCTATGGAGGTGCGCTGCGCAGCGGCTTCTCGGAGGCCAGCAAGGAGTTCGTGTTCTACACCGACGGGGACGCCCAGTACGACGTCAGAGACCTTCCTGCTTTGTGGGAGGTGATGAACGACTCCATCGACATGGTGCAGGGGTACAAGATAGGCCGGTCGGACCCCCTGCACCGGGTGATCATTGGCCGCCTTTACCATTGGATGACCAACCTGGCCTTCGGCATACACCTCCGGGATGTGGACTGCGATTTCCGCCTCATCCGCCGCTCTGTGTTCGATATGGTACAACTAGAGTCGGACAGCGGGGTGATCTGTGTGGAGATGATGACCAAGATCAGACATGCCGGGTTCAGGATCCGTGAGGTGCCCGTGCACCATTACCATCGAGCCTATGGCAAATCGCAGTTCTTCAACTTCCGGCGCATCGCCAGGGTGGGGGTAGACCTTATCAAGCTTTGGTGGGAGCTGCGCTGGCCCCAACTGACAGGCAGAGACAAACAGGCAGATGGAGTTGAGGGATAGCTACCAAGATAAGAAGGCGATGATCACCGGGGGGCTGGGGTTCATCGGTAGTAACCTGGCTCACCGGCTGGTGGACTATGGCGCCGATGTGCTGATCGTGGACTCGCTGATCCCCGACTACGGCGGCAATCTGTTCAACGTGGAGGGCATCCAGGATCGGGTGCGCATCAACATCGCCGATGTGCGTGATGCCTCGGGCATGAACTACCTGGTCCGGGGGCAGGACTACATCTTCAACCTGGCGGGCCAGGTGAGCCACGTGGACAGCATGAGCGACCCATACACGGATCTGGAGATAAACTGCCGCAGCCAGCTCTCTCTGCTGGAAGCGTGCCGGCGGAACAATCCCACAGTGAAGGTGATCTACGCCAGCACGCGGCAGATCTATGGCGTTCCCGATTATCTCCCGGTGGACGAGAGGCACCTGCTGCACCCTACCGACGTCAACGGCATCAACAAGATGGCAGGGGAGTGGTATCACATCTTGTACAGCAACGTGTACGGGATACGGGCCACCTCCCTGCGACTGACCAACACCTACGGTCCAAGGCAACTGATGAAGCACAACCGCCAGGGGTTCATCGGCTGGTTCATCAGGCTGGCCATAGATGGCGAAGAGATATCTCTGTACGGAGACGGCCGGCAATTGCGGGACCTCAACTACGTGGATGACGTCGTTGAGGCTTTCCTCCTGGCGGGCGTGATGGAGACGGTAAATGGCCATGTCTATAACCTGGGTGGTCCGGAGCCGGTCAGCCTGCTTCAAATCGTGGAGATGCTTCTGGAACTGTGCCCTCAGGCGTCCTACAAGCTGGTACCCTTTCCCCCGGAGAAGAAACGGATAGACATCGGGGACTACTACGGAGACTACAGCAAGATCCGCGCCGCTCTTGGCTGGGAACCCAGGGTGTCTCTCAGAGAAGGGCTGTCCAGGACTGTAGACTTCTACCGCAAGTACAAGGGTCACTACTGGGAGTAGGTGGGTGATCCCCTTCAGCGATCTGAAGCTCCAGTACCTCTCCCTCAAGGAAGAGCTCGACGCCAGCATCCAGCGCGTCCTCGACAGCGGGTGGTTCATCTTGGGCCAGGAGGTGGACGCCTTCGAGGAGGAATTCGCTGCCTACGTTGGCGCCAGGCACGCTGTGGGTGTGGGGTCAGGGACCGAGGCCCTGCATCTAGGGCTGCTGGCCTGCGACGTGGGTCCCGGGGACGAGGTGATCACCGTTTCCCACACAGCCGTGGCCACCGTCGCGGCTATCGACTTGACCGGCGCGCGACCGATCTTTGTGGACATAGACCCGCGTAGCTATACCATGGACCCGTCGCGGCTCGAAGAGAAGATCGGCCCGGCCACCAAGGCTATCCTCCCGGTCCAGATATACGGGCAGGCGGCGGACATGGATCCCATCCTTTCCATCGCTAGACGCCACGGGCTCAAGGTTGTGGAGGACGCGGCCCAGGCCCACGGCGCCGAGTACAACGGGCGGAAGGCCGGGTCGGTGGGAGACGTGGGCTGCTTCAGTTTCTATCCCACCAAGAACCTGGGTGCCTTCGGCGATGGGGGGCTGGTGGTAACCAGCGATGAGGTACTGGCGGAGCGGCTCAAGCTGCTGCGCCAATACGGCTGGACGGAGAGATACGTCAGCTCGATCAAAGGGACAAACAGCCGCCTGGACGAGCTACAGGCGGCTATCTTGCGGGTGAAGCTCAACAAGCTGGATGAGTGGAATGCCATCCGCAGGGAACACGCAGCGCTGTACGATGAGCTCTTGGGCGGTGCCGCGGTAGTCACTCCGGCGGAAATGGGTTACGGAAAGCACTGCTATCACATCTACGCCGTCAGGTCCCAGCACCGAGAGGAGCTGAGGCAGTTCCTGCGCGAGAGGGGAGTCGGGGCACTGGTTCACTATCCCGTGCCGGTGCACCTACAGGAGGCGTATCGGGATGTGGGCCTGGGCGAAGGCTCTCTCCCCGTTACCGAGCAAGTGGCTTCGGAGGTCCTTACCCTTCCTGTGGCCCCCGAGGTGACTGAGGAGCAGATCAGGACGGTGTGTGACCTGGTTTATGAGTTCGAGGCCGGGAAGGGCCTGGTGGGATGAAGCTAGAGGAATACCAGGTCATGTATGAGGTGGAGGACACGTACTGGTGGTACGTGGGCATGCGCGGCATCTTCCTCTCCCTGCTGGATGGGCACTACAGTTCCAGAACGGACCTCAAGATCCTGGACGCTGGCTGCGGCACGGGGGCCATGCTCAACCATCTGAGGCCCTACGGGAAGGTGGTGGGAGTGGACATCTCCTCGGAGGCTATCAGGCTGGCCATCAAACGGGAGGTGGAAGGCTGCCGGCTGGTCCAGTGTTCCCTCACCGACCTGCCCTTTGAGGATGGCTCCTTCGATCTGGTCACCTCTTTCGACGTCATCTGCTGCATCACGGAGCATGGGCTGGCCTTTCGGGAGTTGAGCCGGGTGTTGAAGCCGGGCGGTCGCGTGGTGGTCAACCTGCCGGCGTACAATCCTCTGCGCAGCGAACACGATCTGGCGGTAAACATCCAGAAGAGGTATACGAGGGCGGACGTTGCCTCGGAGGCAGAGCGGGTTGGACTCACG
>DATEXS010000161.1:0-3493 GCA_035256725.1 Anaerolineae bacterium | reverse complement strand
CCCGTGGACTACATCTACAACCTGGGGCGGGCAGGATCGGTGTGGCCGACGATGTTCGGCCTGGCCTGCTGCGCCTTCGAGATGATCGTGACCTTGACCTCGCGCTACGATCTGGCCCGCTTCGGCATGGAGTTCATGCGTGCCTCACCCCGGCAGACCGAACTGATGATCGTCTCCGGCACGGTCACCAAGAAGATGGCCCCTCAGGTGGTGCGGCTGTACGACCAGATGCCAGAGCCCAAATACGTTCTGGCCATGGGTGCCTGTGCCATCTCTGGGGGACCCTTCAAGAACGGCTACAACGTCGTGCCCGGCATAGACAAATACCTACCTGTGGACGTATATGTGCCCGGTTGCCCACCCAGGCCCGAGGGCCTCTTGGATGGCATCTTCAAGCTGCATCAGAAGATGAGGCAAGAAACCATCCGCACCTCCCCCTGGTACCGGAAAGGTGTAGAACGCGAGATGCCTGTCCCTGAGTACGGCCCCGAGGGACTGGTGCTGCCGAAAGGGGAGAAGAGCTGATGACCACCAAAGAGACCTTCGAAGGCCTGGCAGCCAAGTTCCCCCAGTTCGACCTGGGATATCTCGAGGGCAAGGATCCTGCTGTCCTGGTCAAGGGAGAGAACCTGGTGGATTTGGCCCAGCACCTCCGCGAAGAGCAGGACTACGACTACTGTGCCTCCATCACCGGCGTGGACTACGAAGACCGCTTCGAGGTGGTCTATCACCTCTACTCCACCACCAGGAAAGGCGGCCCCGTGATCTTGAAGGTCCACGCCACGCGGGACAACCCGGAAGTTCCTTCAGTGGTCTCCATCTGGCCTGGCGCGGACTGGCAGGAGCGGGAGGTGTGGGACCTGATGGGCATCCGCTTCTCGGGCCACCCCGACCTGAGACGGATCCTGATGTGGGAGGGGTTCCAGGGCTATCCCCTGCGCAAGGACTTCCCCGGCATGAAGGACGAATACACGTTCAGCCAAACCAGCGGAGACCGAGAGAATGAGTGAACTGAAGACCGAGACCATCACCGTCAACATGGGGCCGCAACACCCCAGCACCCACGGTGTGTTTCGGCTGATCCTCACCCTGGACGGGGAGACCGTGGTGGACGTGGAGCCGGTGGTGGGCTATCTGCACCGCAACCACGAAAAGATCGGTGAGTACAACAACTGGATACAGAACACCCCCTTCACCGATCGGCTGGACTACATCAGCCCCATGTCCAACGAGTTCGCCTACGTACTGGCCGTGGAGAAGCTGGCCGAGATCGAGTCTCCCGAGCGAGCGAACTACATCCGCATCATCATGGTAGAGTTGAACCGCATCGTCAATCACATGGTAGCGGTGGGCTTCCTGCTGAACGAGCTGGGTTGCTTCTTCACCCCCATGTTCTACGCCATCAGGTGGCGAGAACTGGTCATGGACCTGTACGAAATGACTGCCGGATCGCGCATGATGCCCAACTATTTCTGGATCGGTGGGGTAGCGGCGGACCTTCCGCCGCGTTTCCTGCCTGAGTGCAAGGAGCTAGTGGCCGCCCTGCCCAGCTTCATAGATGAGTTGGAGCGACTGATCACGGACAGCGAAATCGTGCAGATGCGGTGCAAGAACGTCGGCATCCTGCCTCCGGACGTGGCCGTGGCCTACGGCTGCACAGGGCCACTGCTGCGCGCCTCGGGCGTCCCCTATGATATCCGCAGGGCCGAGCCTTACTCCATCTACGACCGTTTCGACTTCGACGTGGTAGTGGGCACCGTGGGGGACGTCTACGACCGCTACCTGGTGCGCATCGTGGAGATGCGGCAGAGCGTCAGAATCCTGGAGCAGGCCCTGAGGGACCTGCCGGAGGGCGAGACGGCGACGCCCAAGAAGAAGAAGTTCACGCCTCCCCAGGGTGACGTCTATCACCGCATCGAGGCCCCCAAGGGGGAACTGGGCTTCTATCTGGTCAGTGATGGCAGCGATCATCCCTATCGCTACAAGATCCGGGCTCCGAGCTTCGTCAACTTGCAGTCGCTGCCCTACATGTGCAAAGGCCACAAGATAGCGGACGTGGTGATCGTCATCGGCAGCATCGACCTCACCATGGGTGAAGTGGACAGATAGACTAGGAGCGACCTATGGAGTTAGTCCAAAGGATACTGCAATTCGTGGACCAGATCTTCGTCAACCTGAGCTCTTGGGCCTCCTCCCAACTGGCGAACTTCCTGCCCGAGTGGGCAGTGACCTTCCTGATGATGTTCGCCACGGTCCTGGTGCTGGTCGTCTTCGGTCTGGGGTCCATCATCTGGATCAACGTCTTCGAACGCAAGGTCATCGGCCGTTTCCAGGATAGGTATGGCCCCAACCGTTTCGGCCCCTGGGGGCTCCTCCAGTGTGTGGCTGACATGATCAAGCTACTGACCAAGGAAGACATCACCCCCACCAAGGCTGACCGTCTGATCTACAATCTCGCCGCCGTGGTCCCCATTGTTCCCACCTTCCTTATTCTGGCCGTGATCCCCTTCGGGAGAGGCATGGTAGCCGCTGACCTGAGCATCGGCTTCCTCTACATCGTGGCTGTGGGCTCGCTGGGCACGATCGGTATCTTCATGGCTAGCTGGGGATCCAGGAACAAGTATTCCCTGCTATCCGGCATCCGTACCGTGGCGCAGATGATCAGCTACGAGATACCCATGGTGCTCTCGGTGGTGGGCGTGCTCCTCCTCGTTGGCTCGCTTTCCATGGTCTCCATCGTGGACGCTCAGGGCCAGTGGCGGTTGCCCTTCATCGTCCTCCAGCCCCTGGCCTTTGTTCTCTACTTCACCTCTGCCGTGGCCGAGGTGAATCGCTCACCCTTCGACCTGCCCGAGGGCGAGTCGGAGATCGTCGCTGGCTACCACATCGAGTATAGCGGCATCAAGTTCGCTATGTTCCTACTGGCCGAATACATCAACGCCTTCAGCATCTGCGCCATCGCCACCACCCTGTTCCTGGGCGGATGGCGAGGCCCCGTCCTGCCCTCCTGGGCCTGGTTTTTCCTCAAAACCTATTCCCTGTACATCGTTCTTATCTGGCTCAGAGCGACGCTACCCCGGCTGCGGGTCGATCAACTGATGAACTTCGCCTGGAAGACGCTGGTGCCCCTGGCGCTGGCCAACCTGATGGTCACCGCTTTGGTAGCCAAACTGGTTCCCCAGTACAGCCTGATCGGTGCCGGGGCCTTCCTGGTGATGAACGTAGTGATTATCCTTGGCATCGCCCTGGTCAAGTATCCGCGTTGGAAGAGAGAAAGGAGAGAGGTCGTGCTGGTCCCCCGATCAGCATCCTCCCAGGCCGGAAGTTCCTAGTGCCGGCGTCCGTACCAGGCGCTCCGCTCCTGAAGAACCGCTGAAGCATTTGCAGACAATTGGCTGAGGAAGGGTTGGGCTATGCTCGGTTTAGGAATACTAAAGGGGATGTCGGTCACCCTGAGGCGCTTCGTGGACACCTACGTGGGCGATCTCAGGCA
>DATEXS010000160.1:0-2643 GCA_035256725.1 Anaerolineae bacterium | reverse complement strand
CTTGCCAGCCTCTTCGGGGTCAGCGAGACAGCAGGCGGGCTTCCCGCGGCCGGGGGAGAGGCAGTGGGGAATGCTCCTTCCATCGAGGGTCTGCGGATCGAATGGGCCACGCGGTTGCCGGGCCGGGTGACGGCGATGCGTCTCCACGACTTGAACGGGGACGGCAGGCCTGAGATTGTGGTGGGGGCTGGACCAACGGGTGGACCCAACTCCGTCTACGCCCTAGATGCGGACGGATCGCCCCAGTGGGAGTATGCTGTGGGGGAGCAGCTCAACGACCTCGAGTGCGGTGACCTGGACGGCGACGGGCGGGCCGAGGTAGTGGTGGCGACGGGCTTGCTGGACAGGCCGGGAGGGATCCTCGCGCTGGACGCAGAGGGCGGGCTGCGATGGAGATACGGGGTCGAGGCGAGCGTGCTCGACGTCGCGCTGGGCAGCGTCGATGGGGACTTGACGTTGGAGGTGGCGGCCGGAGAGTGGGGCGCCTTCGGAGATACGATATATCTCCTCGAAGGCGAGGGGCACCTCCGCTGGAAGCGGCCGACGCGCGGTTCGGTTCACTCTGTCATTATAGGGGACCTGGACCAAGAGGGGGGAAGCGAGGTGCTGGCCGGGGCCGACGACGTCTATGCCCTGGGCGTTGGGGGCGGCTTGCTGTGGAGGTACCCCACCGCGAGCTATGTCAGTCAGGTCGCCCTCTCCTTGCTGGACAATGCTGGTGCCAACCAGGTTGTGGCAGCGACTCGATACCCAGACCCTTCCGTGTCGATTCTCGATGCTAAGGGAATGTTGGTCTGGAGACAGGAACTGGATGCTTCCCCGAGCGTCGTTGTCGCAGAGGATGTGGACAAGGACGGCGGGCACGAGGTGCTGGTGGGAGCGTTAGATGGAAGGGTCCGTCTCTTCGGTGACGATGGCGCTCCGCGCTGGGAACGGCAACTGGCTGGTCCGATCAGTGACCTGGAGCTCGGCGATCCGGGGGGTGACGGCATCAGCGACGTAGTGGTGGGTACCGGGGACTACCTCTCTCCAGGAGGGGTGTATGTCCTCGACACACTGTCGGGTTCCCTGCTGGCCTCATACACGGGATTGGAGGGAGCAACTTTCGTGGATGTCCGCGACACGGATCAGAATCGCGGCGAGGAGATAGTGGCCGCATCCGGGAGCGAAGTGTATCTGCTACGCTGGGCCGGTGGGAGATAATGATGCGCCGGATGCTGGGCTCACTGTTGGTCGCTCTGATGACGGCGGCAACGGTCGGCTGCGGTGCGCCTTCGGCGTCCTCAAGTGCGGAGGTGGAAACCGCCGCCACGGGCATAGCTTCGCCTACCAAGCCGAGGTCAGCCACGGCAACCCCGGACCCGAGGCCTACCGAAACCCCCGCCCTGTATGGGCAGGAGCTGTTGGGTGAGTCGTGGCAGGGCCGTCCTATCATGGGACACTGGTTCGGCAACGGCGCGCATAAGGTGGTTGCGGTCGGCAACATCCATGGCGGGACGGAGGAGAACACGCATGTACTGGCCTTGGAGTTGGTCGCCTACTTTGAAAGCAACGTGCATCAAGTGCCGTCGGACGTCACCCTCTGGATCATTCCCACCGCCAACCCGGACGGGCTGGCCAACGATACACGGCGCAACGGTCGCATGGTGGATCTAAACCGAAACGCCGATACTAACGGCGATGCCTGTGCGGCTAACGACTGGGTGAGTGACACCCACACCTCCGAGGGTGTCATTGCGGGTGGGGGAGGACCGCATCCCTTCTCCGAGGTGGAGACTCGTCTGCTTCGGGACTTCCTCAGCGACGCAGAGGTGGCTCTGTTCTATCACAGCATGGCAGGGAAGATCTTCGTGACCTCCTGTGCGGATCATCCGCCCTCAGCGCAGCTCGCGTTCCGCTTGTCGGAGGCTACCAGCTATCCCTTTGCCGACGAGGGCTGGGCTTCCTATCCGGTCACGGGGGCCATGGTCGACTACCTGGCGCACCGCGGAGTGGCGGCAGCAGAGGTTGAGTTGACCAATAAGACGGACACCGAGTTTGAGAAGAATCTGGCGGGGTTGACAGCGGTGATGCGCTCCCTGGCTCAGATACGCCAAGCCGACTAGCCCAGGCAGTGACGCCCCTGATCTTTGAACGGTGAATAGAATGGGATCGATATTCCAGGAAGATCTGCCCGAAGACCATCGTTCCGGTTTCGTGGCTGTCTTGGGCAAGCCCAACGTGGGCAAGTCTACCCTGATCAATGCCTACGTGGGTCAAAAGGTAGCTATCGTCTCTCCCAAGCCGCAGACCACGCGCCGCACGTTGCGAGGCGTACTTACCTTGCCCCAGGCGCAGGTAGTGTTCGTGGACACACCTGGGGTACACAAGCCTCGACATAAGCTTGGTGAGTTTATGGTGGAAAGCGCGGCCAGGGTGATTCCCGACGCCGACGTGGCGCTATTCGTGGTGGACCTCGCTGCGCCGCCGGGCGTGGACGATGAAGAGATGGCGAGACTGATCGAGGAGCGGCGCACCGGCCCTTGCATACTGGTCATGAACAAGGTTGACCTGGTGCCACGAGATGAGGAGGAGGGGCGGGCCGGGGCGTACGAGAGCATGTCTGATTGCAGTCGATCCCTGGCGATCTCCGCTACCGAGGGG